>NZ_CABTML010000041.1:0-39449 GCF_902485895.1 uncultured Anaerobiospirillum sp.
CCAAAAAAACTGATAAACATGCGGTTCATAATAGTTATGCCAGTTTTATATTAATACCCCCCAAATATCGTACACATACGTTCAAAGAATTTGGATTGTGACGAAGTAGTGTAAATTTGAGTGGGTAGGGTTTGGTGAGCTTTTGGGGATAAAAAAGGCCCTGACACCGAGGTGGCAGAGCCTAGAACGCGATTGCGTTGGGAATGGGGTGTTATTCGAGGTCGTTCTGGCGAGTTACCAGGTCGATAGCCTCTTGGTTGTACTCAATCTTGTTGAGGGTACGTGCCTGACGGTACAGGGCGTCCTGAGTGGTCTGATTGAGGTACTGAGCTAAGGATGGGTACACAGCGTTCTCGAAGGTTGGTACATCAGCCTCAACAGCTGGTACAACCTTGTTTAAGACAGCTAAGGTCTGAACGTTATTGTTCTTGTCGATAACGTGAGCAGACTTTGTATCCTGTGGCAGAGCAAAGATTGCCTGAGCAAACTCTTGGCTGGTAGTGGTGTTAGCACCGCTAACCTCTACATCCTTTTGCACCTTTACGTAATCAGGGAGCTGAGCATTAGCATCTGCAGCAACCTTAGTTGCAACATCAGTTAAGGTCTTTAAAGCTTCCTCATTGATACGATCGGTGCGCAGCATAGCACTAGCATCTTTAGCTACATCGTCAAATGGACGTAAAGAGGCATCGTGGTGCTCAGTTACGTTGATAACGATGGAGTTGTTGTCATCTAAGGCAATAACGTTTGAGTTGATGCCAGAGTTGTACACTTCCTCATTGAAAGCTAAATCCTGCAGCTCCTTGGTATTGAATGGCCACTTAGCCTCAGTATCGCCTTGAGCAACTACATCAGAGGTCATAACCTTCATGCCAAGCTTCTCAGCGGTGATGTCTAATGAGTCTGGGTTTTCAAAAGACATATCGGACATGGTGGTTACACGCTCGTTGTAAAGCTCACGAGCTTGTGCCTCGATATAGGCAGCCTTAACCTTGTCCTTAACCTCAGCTAAAGCTGGAGTGTGCTCTGGCTTGATGGAGGTTAAGCTAATGAAGTGGGTACCATAGTCATCGGTGATAGCAGCACTTACATCACCCTCAGACTCAAGAGCAAATAAAGCAGCATCTAAGTCAGCGGCTAACTGATTACGGGTTACAAAGCCCATATCACCGCCCTTATCCTTAGTTGACTGATCATCAGAGTACTGAGCAACTAACTTTTCAAATGGAGTGCCGTTCTTTAAGCCTTCCTCAACTGCAGCGATACGCTTGTCAGCATCCTTAGAGCCAGCACGGATGAGTAAGTGAGCAGCTTGTCTTTGCTCCTCAAGACGGTAGTCTTCAGAGTACATGTTGTAGAACTCTTCTACCTTCTCATCGGTTACTTCTACTTGCTTACGCAGATCGTCCATGGATAAGAGTAAGTAGTTAAAGCGTACGTTGGCAGGAGCCATGAACTTGTCATGGTTAGCATCGTAGAAAGCCTTGATCTCATCGTCGCTGATCTTCAGGTTACGATTGATATATGCCTCATCAACGGTGTAGAGGTTAACTACGCGAGTCTGCAAAATAGTCTTTGCAATGGTGTTAAGCTCATATGGAAGAGGCTGTGAAGATGCGGACATCAGAGGACGAGATACGCTCTCAGACATGATGGAGATACGTAACTGCTCGCCAAAGTAGTCTGGAGACATGCCCATGTTGCGAATAGAGGCAAGGTAGAGATCGTTGTCGAACTTACCATCCTTCTGGAAAGCAGGGGTGTTACGGATAACGTCACGTACCTGCTCGTCGCCGATACGGATATCCATATCCCATACGCTGCTGTTAAAAGCAACATTGTTAATCATGCGCTCAAGAACTTGCTTCTTAAGCTCAACAACATACTGTTGATTCTCAAGCATGGCAGAGCCGTTTGGTAAACGGTGCAGCTGCTGAGCCTGCTGATTGTACTGATTGTTCCAATCGTTAGAAGTGATCTTGTAATCACCGATGGTGACAGGATCAGTGTTCAAACGTGGAATTAAATAGCCGCCCACACCAGTGAGCACAAATGAAATCACGATGAGTGCGAGCAGGAGCTTAAAGCCCTTGGAGTTGGCACCATCGCGCAGCTTGTCCGATAACATCCGAAATTCCCCGCAAATTCAGTCTTTGCATTTAACAAAAGCTGCAGCAAGATCACAAGAGTGCTTATCTTGTAATGTGCTGCTGCCTGCTAGACAAAGTTAAAGCCTAGGCTAAGCCTAGCTTTGCATTGTGTCTAAAGGTAGTAATGATACTCATTACAACTTAGCTATAAGATAGGATCACCCCATCAGAGATACTAAGAAAGCTTTTGCATGTGCAAGTAATTTGCTCAAAAGTAAATGACTGTGTCGAAATGCATATGCTCAAATCTTAGCTGCACACGACAGCAAGTCGGGATTTTAGCACAGGCAAGCGCTTATATGCCATTGTCTAATCACTCAAGATCTTTTGAATACGGCTTGGTTGGCATGTTTGCAATGCTCTTTGCACTAAATAGACAGGATATAGTGTCTCTTAGAGTTTGAAGACAGGGGGAGTTACGTCTTCTTTTGGCCGCTAGGTTGGCTGGAAAGCTTGGGGTAGGTTAATGAGGACTGCTTGATGAGATCGTGGGTGCGATCTTTCTCTTTTGTCTTGTGGAGTTGGATTTTGGGTTGTGCATAAATACAAACGCCTACTAGCGCTGAGGGCACAAGCAGGCGTTATGGCACAAGTGGTTGTAAAGAACTGGATTTAAGAATCTAGCACAGCTAGAAGTTCTAAGATGCCACTCATATGAGTGCAGCCTGGTGCTGTTACAACCAAAATGCGCCAGGCGGGGCAGATAACATCTTGTCTTGCAAGATGTTAGGTGTTCTTACTTACCGTTTACAGCATCCTTGAATGGCTTACCAGCGGTAAATACTGGAGCCTTAGAAGCTGGGATCTGAACCGGTTTGCCGTCACGTGGGTTACGTGCAGTACGGGCAGGACGATCACGAACGTAGAACTTGCCAAAGCCGATTAAAGCAACTTCGCCGCCGTCGGCTAACTCATCTTTAACAGCATCTAAGAATCCCTTTAAAGCAAGCTGGGAATGCTTGAGGCTGAGGCCAGTCTTCTTGGAAATACTTTCAACTAACTCACTCTTATTCACTTTAAAACTCCAATGTCAAAGGTTGGTGATTGAGTCTCCGGATAACTAAGAAGAAACCTAAACGATGGTAGCCCTTATAAGCCGGAAAGCAGCTGCTCTATGACTCTAGTGATAAATGAGCTGTTACATCTCACCTTAGGCTCTAATTGATTATGGGTGATGGCCAAGTATCTTAATGTAACGCTCTGACAATTCTATCTGCCAACATCTAGCTGGTGATTTAGAAGCTGTCCATCTGAGCTGTAAGCAGTTATGCGGTTTTTGCACTCATTCCGATAATTACTTGTTTAAGCACTCTCAAGTGGTTAGCAAGTAGCAAAGGTTTATCTGCTAGATCCATTTTGATAATGCTTGTGATGATAGCTCAAGCTATGAAGCTGTCTCATCAGGTTTAAGTGCATGCCTCATCAGCAGCTCACACAGTCAAGTGCATATGTTCTGTGCTTGCTCATAATGTTCATGATGGTCTCAAGATTAAGCATGTTTGAAAAAGAGAACAAACACGTGCTAGAAAATCTAGCTGACCCTAAGCCATATCGGACCTGAGTTGCGATAGCTTTGTTGAATCATTATGCCTACTTTCATTAAAAAGAAAGCACCACGTGCTGAAAAAGTAGATCTAGAACTCAATTTGTAGCTCTTTTGACTGCAAAACGAGCACTAGAGCACCCAAAAAACTCACGCAAGGCCCCGATCCGACGCACTTTGCGCACGTTTTTGCACAAGTTTTAAATGCCAAGAGAATTTTTGCATTTCATGAGCTATGCAAAACCGTGAGGCTTGTCTTTAAAACAGCATAAACATCAGCTTTTAGATGCTATATAAATTCTACGTATCCACGCAAAGCTAGGCGTAGCAACAGTCTTCATGAACACAACACTAACATTGTTGCATAATATGACTGTTAAGCATTGATTAAGAAAAGGCTCTCGCCTCTCGTTTTGCAACTCGAGTTTTACGTGCAAGAAACTGAGATCTGACAGTAGATATGAAAAAGGGAGCATGAGCTCCCTTAAACTTGAAATGCATCTTTAGACTATCGCCACGGGCTGCTATGGTCAGCTCCAGCAAAGAGGTTTGATTTTGTTGCTGCTAGCTGCAGCGATAGTCTGATGATATTGATTAGAAGAAGTTTTGCATAATGCCCATCATGGCTACGCTAGCTACGATGGTGATGCCCAAGTTGAACTTAAAGGCAATCACGATAGTGGCAAGCAGGGCAATTTGCATTTTGATGTCATCGGTCATAAAGGCAGGTGCTGCCACCGCGATCATCACAATAGCAGGGCTATTTTCAAGTACGGCTTTAAAACGCTCAGACATGGTGTGCTTTCTAAGCCATAAGAAGCCTACAACACGAGTAAAGTAGGTAGTTATAGCCATTGCCATGATGGTTATAAACTCATAGATATTTGGTAAGGCCAATAGCTGTTCCATTATTGAGCCTCCTTGTCGTCTAAACCATGTGCTTTCTTTGCATCATGAGCACTAGCTGCAGTGTCAGTTGATTGTGCACTGCCTTTAGCATCGCTGGCCTTATCATTTGCTGTATCGTCAGTATCTTGGGTGTTCACTGTATCGCTTGTAAGGTCAACCTCTTTGAGATCGCCTTGGGTGGCGATTAAGCCAGCTTTTTCTTGGTAGACACGGATAATGTAGGCACCAATGAGACCAGCAAGAACACCAGCACCAACACAGTAGCTAGAGTTGCCGTACTTTGCGGTCAAGGCAGAAGCAGCAAAGCTCATCGCAATTGGGATATAGTTGATCTTCTTCTTAGGACGCATGGCAATAGCAAGTGCAATGAAGGTCGCAGGCAGAGCAATGCTAAAACCGAGCTTGTTGAGATCACCAATGCTGCTACCAATAGCCGCACCGAGAAAACAGCTAAACCACCAGCAAATCCAAAGTGCTAGACCTACGCCTAAGTAGAAGTGAAAAGCAAAAGGCTTTGCCTCAAGATTGCGTCTTTGAATATCCTGCATGGATAAAGCCCAGGTCTCGTCACACATCAAAAAGTAGATGAGCGCAATTCTAAAGCCACCTTCATGACGCACATATGGAGCTAAAGCAGTGCCTAAGACAATATGACGGCTATTGATGAGGAAAGTAGAGATCACAATCATTAAGATTGGAGGCACCGCAGACCATAAGGCCAATGCCGCAAACTCACTACCACCAGCTAAGTTAATACCGGTCATAAGCAAGGTGGTAATTGGAGCTTGACCAACGTGAGCAGCCTGAGCGCCTAAGATCACGCCTAAAGGAAAGATACCTAAAAGTACGGGCAAAGCGGTCAAAACACCGCGCCTCATTTCTGAGAACATATGCAGCCTTATGGTTTGATAAAAACAAGCATGCTATCCATGCATAGCAGCTATGAACAAGTGCAAAAGATGCCACTACACTTAGACTCATACACTTAAGCTATCATCTAGCTAAGTGCTTTGCGCTAAACAGCAGTGTATGAGCTTGCAAGCTTGGCAAAAAAGCTTGTGATGGGCAATTTCAAGCATCACTAAAAGATCAGGGTTAAATAAGCCCATCATATTAGGACGCTAATCATACTATCTATTGAGCAACACTCAATTCAGATGAGATGCTATTGTGCACAATGAGCTAAACATGGGCAGCAGAAGAGCGGCTATTGCGCCATTTGTAAGCAGCAATATATCCTCAAAGCCATAAATAAGCTCAAATGCCAGAACTATACGGCTCGAATAGCCACAGCTACAGCCACCGCCACAGCCAAGGCAATGGCAGTAGCTGTAGAAATACCATAAGTAATAGCGTCAGCAATGCTAAAGCATGTGCCTTCATCGAAGTTTGAAACATGTCGAGAGCTGCTCTGCTCTACTTATCGCTTATGCTGCAGCTGTAGTTACTCTCTTTTGTACGTAGTAAATGAGCTTGTGATGTCTTGATGATTGCTCACTTGCACATGAGTGGAGTCAATATTAGGCCTTGAAATCATTGCTTAGGCTGCATACATAATGTCGCTTGCATGCAGTTATTGGACTAGTTTCGGTAGATGCATTTTGCTTTTAGCTGAGGTAGTGTTTGTGACACACAAATGACCTTTGAAGCGCACTTTAGCCTTGAGGATGGCAAGTTATTGTTGCTGTAGAAAAGGATAAGTCACCGCGACTGCGAGGCAGCAATTGTCATATACGTAAAGCCGCGTGCCGATAACTCTGTCACTGACATGCGTTGGTCTTGTGGCGCAGCGGCTTAACGATTGAGCTAATCTTCGACGGTGCTAAAGTCGCAAAGCCCTTCGTTTTGGGTGACACGGCGTAGCTCATCGCGTACTTCCATGAGCGCAAAGCCAAGTAGGTTTTGTCCTCGCCAGAGCATTGGGTCTTGGGACTCACTGCAGTTCTCTGCAAGGCCAATACCCCAGATAGTGTCGTACGGGCTAGCCTCTACTAGGATTTTATCGCCTGTTGAAAGGAGAAAGGCTTGAAGGTCACGGTTTTGGTTAAATTTGTGCCAGTTGCCAAGCAGCACAATGGTGTACTTGAACTTGTGCCAAACTTTCTCATCAAAGCCACGCACCTTACGGCCAAAGTCTTTGATTTGCTTAGGATTATCGCAAGCGAGAATTTGCTTTAAGATTTCATCATCGCCAAAGAGCCTGGCTTTGCTCGCCATCATATACTGCTCAGCATAAAGGAAAGTATGTGACCTGGCACGGAAGTCCTGCTTCCACCACTGACTGAAGCAGCTTTTGGTAATCTTGCCGTTTTTGGAGGGCTGATTACCCCAGAAGTGGCACATCTCTTTAGTATTGCCATGCGCAAACTCTTGCTGCAGCCACTTAAGGTTGTACTTTGGTCTTCCTTGTGGTTGCCATGTATTCACAAAGAAACCACCATGCTCAAGTCCATCGTCGCTGAGCTCTTTATCCCACCATCCTTTCCAAGTTAAAGGTTCAGGAAAGAGGGTACGGTATTCAAACTGTTCTTCATCTGAAAGTGAGTCAAACCAATCGAGAAATTGGTCTAAGTAATACTCGCCATAGCCCATACGCCAGCCAATCGAGCAACATTCTATATGTCGGTTAGCCAGCCAAGGTGGCGGCATTAAGGTTTTATTCTGCAGTGACATATGAATTGTGATTCCCTGTAAGAGCTTTTTGTAAAGTCTTGTCAAAGAGCTCTTGCTCACTTGCTTTGATCTCGTCTTTGAGCTCTCTGAAGGTGTAGTAGTCATCCTTGAGCTTGATAGACTTAGCAATCTCATGGTCGTAAGTGCATAAGAGCTCAATTGCTTCTTTGAGGTTGGCTACGCTGATCTCAGAGACATAGGTTAGCTTGTCCTCAAAGCTTGCTTGCAAGAGGAGCATCATGGCAGCACATAAGGTTACAGAGTAGTTATCACGCTGCTTATAGTGCTTGGTGATGTGCTCTAAAGCTTGGTGCTCAGCATAGTCAGGCAAGAAGAAGTTGCCATCAGTAAAGCTAAAGTCAAAGGCTCGCTCACTAGGACGTAAGAAGCGTACATTAAGCTCGCTGGCATACTCATCCCACTTAGAGTCCATTGGAACTTGCAACAGTAGCTTCCAGCCCGGCGCAATGGCCTTGATAGCAAATTCCTCACAGTACTCATTTACAAAGACTGCAAACTTAGACAGGAGTAAAGAGGCCTTTTCAAAGTCACTGCCGCTCAAATAGCCACGTAAGATCTGATAGCGTGGTAAAAACTTCTCTTCAATCTGTCCATAGAAGTCAAAGCTATCATCAGCTGCATGCTTAAGTAGCTTGATAGACAGATTAGTGCCTAATGATGCAAGTAATTGCTGCAGAGCATTGAGGTCTAAAGAATAGCGAGTCTCAACCTTAGGCACCGACTCTTCAGTAACAACCTTTGGAGCAATGGTGATCTCATGGGCCACAAAGACACCTTTGTCGCATAAAGCATCAAAGCACTGAGCAACATCCTTAAGCTCTAAGCCTAAGTTAACCGCAAGCTTGTAGTGATGATGCTTAGGACAGTAGCTTGGCTCACGACTCTTAGTTAGCCAAAACAAAAGCACTGACATGACTGCTGAGGCATTTACATCAATGCGATTGAGGCAGTTTAACTGCGGGTAATACGGAACACGTATAAGACCAAACCTCATAAAAAACCTCAAGCAATCAAAATCAAGAAAAAATAGAAAAGCCATCTCACCACGCAAGCTGCTGCAGCCTCAGCACATTCACCATCACAATATGGTAATACAGCTAATGCCAAGACATAGCAGATGCACGAGTATGCATCTAAGCCAAAATCCATAGCTCAAATGCTAAGCAGAGCAAGAGCACGATCGGCTGCTCTCTTACTTCCATGGCAATAAATTATGGCGTGGATTGTAGCAACAAGCAGCAAGAAACAAAAGTTATCTCACTATCTAAGTATGCATTGGCCACAGAATGCCAACGATTTGACCTTGCTTGTAAGAAACGCAACCGATTGCCAAGGACTAAATAGCCAAAGAGCCTCAAGTCGGGATAGTAATGATCTTAAGGTTCTAAGACCGAAGTTGCATCAAGGACTGAACGGCTAAAGAACAAGTGGCAGAAGATTTATTGAGTGCCAAAGTAAAAGTAGCAAAGACATGCTAACTCAGTGAAGTGAGGTGAAATGGAGTGGGCAGGGATGATGGTATTTTTTGTGATTTGATGTGATTTGATGGGGCTGTAGAGATAAAAAAAAGCCGCAGATCGGAAACTGCGGCTAGTTTTTAATAGGAGGAATAGTTATGAAAACTAAATTAGAGCTTGTGGCCCATCTCGTAAGCTGAATCGTGAACGTCAGTTACAGCACGACCTGATGGGTCAGCCATGTTCTTGAACTTCTCATCCCATGCAATAGCAGTTGGGGTGGAGCAAGCAACAGACTTGCCGTATGGAACGGTCAGAACAGCTGATGGGAGCTTGAAGATATCTTCAAAGATAGAGCGGTAGTAGTAAGCTTCCTTAGTAACTGGGGTGTTAACTGGGAAGCGGCTCTCACGCTCAGCAAACATCTTGTCGGTAACTTCCTTCTCAGCGTGGTCACGCAGAGCATCGATCCAAGAGTAGCCTACGCCATCAGAGAACTGCTCCTTCTGACGCCACAGTACCTCATCAGGTAACATGCCTTCAAAGGCCTCACGCAGAATCTTCTTCTCGATGGTCTTGCCTGGGCACATCTTATCCTCTGGGTTTAAACGCATGGCTACGTCTAAGAACTTCTTATCGAGGAATGGAACACGACCCTCAACGCCCCAAGCCATTAAGGACTTGTTAGCACGCAGGCAGTCGTATAAGTGCAGCTGATCGAGCTTACGTACTAATTCCTCATGGAACTCCTTAGCATTTGGAGCCTTGTGGAAGTAGAGGTAGCCACCGAAGATCTCATCAGAGCCTTCGCCAGAGAGAACCATCTTGATACCCATAGCCTTGATGTAACGAGCCATGAGGTACATTGGGGTAGAAGCACGAATGGTGGTTACGTCGTAAGTTTCGATCTTACGGATAACATCAGGCAGTGCATCAATACCCTCTTGAATGGTGTAGTGAATCTCGTGGTGAACGGTACCTAAGTAGTCAGCAACTACACGTGCCTTCTTTAAGTCTGGAGCACCCTCAAGGCCGATAGCAAAGGAGTGCAGACGTGGGTACCATGCCTCAGTCTTACCGCCATCTTCAACACGACGCTCAGAGAAGAGCTTAGCGATAGCAGAGATAACTGATGAATCAAGACCACCAGAGAGTAATACGCCGTAAGGAACGTCGCACATTAACTGACGCTTAACAGAATCCATTAAGGCTTCCTTAAGCTCAGAAATGTTGGACTTGTTGTTCTTTACGTTGTCGTATTCCATCCAGTCACGCTTGTAGTAACGGTGGAACTCGAGATCCTGCTTGGAGTAGAGGTAGTGGCCTGGTGGGAACTCCTTTACAGTGTCACAAACAGGGGTTAAAGCCTTCATCTCAGAGGCAACGTAGAAACGGCCTTCCTTGTCAGAACCGATATACATAGGAACGATACCCATGTGGTCACGGCCTAAGAACCAGCTGTCATCAGTCTCGTCGTAAATAACGAAAGCAAAGTCACCAACTAAGCGGTCTAAGAAAACTTCACCGGTCTTCTTGAACTCTTGGTACAGTGGCAGGAGAACCTCACAGTCAGAACCGGTCTTGAAATTGTAAGGATCTTTAAGCTCGGACTTTAACTGTACGTGATTGTAGATTTCGCCATTAGCAGCTAAAACCTGGGTCTTGTCGTCATTGTACAGCGGCTGAGCACCATTGCCTGGATCAACAATGGATAAACGCTCGTGTACGACGATAGCGTGATCGCTCTGGTAGATACCTTCCCAATCTGGACCACGGTGCAACTGCAGGCGTGAGAGGCCCAAAGCTTGGGTACGAAGAGACTTTGAGTTCTCTTTAATATCGAAAATGCCGAAAATTGAACACATGAGATCTTACATTCCAAGTAAATGTGAGAATCAACAAAAGGCTGCACACCGCATCAGGCGCTTAAAACAAGTGGTTTTAAACAGAGCTTTATGTAGAATTCACTTTCTACAAGCTCGTGCAAGCACTTAAGAGTTCTCTTATCTGAAACCATGCTGCATCCATGCAGCACGTCAGCTACATGGGGCCTCGCAAGTTGTATATGGGATAACACCATTACTTGCTGTACTTATTAGCAATGCTTATAGCTAAAGTAAGCTATGGCTACTAATAAAACTTGAGGCCTCTATCAAAGGACGCAATAGCTCCTTAGATAGATTAGAAACTTAACAACATTCTAACGAAGTGGTGTGTAAAGCGCAATTTCAGGGCAAAACAGTACTGCACTAAAATGAGTCATTTACTAAATGATAAGCAATTTCATCACCTAAAAATAGCAACACTCATCCACAATATGTCGGTAATAAGTGCTTATATAAGCCATTATCTGCAATACATAATAAAGCTAAGGCCAATAACTCACTCCATAGTTGCAAAGCAATCAAGCCTCCAACATAGCCAAAAAGCGGCGATCTTTTAGTGCCATTTTGGTTCAAATACCCACGATCTTTGAAGCAATACAACCCTGTTCGCCTAAAAAAAGTGCACTTAAGCCTATAAAAAGACTGTGATCCACAATCAAATATCATCTATGAGCATCAGCATATTTACAGTTTTCCAAAAAGTTGTGACAACGTCCTAGCCACAATATGCCTCTAAAACCATATTAGCTCCACAATTTCTGCCACCACACTGCAGCATGAGCCTAAGAAACTCATAACCACGCTAATAGCCCTGAATACAGCGCAGTGCATAAGTGCACAGCCTATAGCTACACAGCCAATCGCTACTCAACTCATCACCAAATAACCCATCCAAGGTAGCGTGCACCCAAACGTACTACACAGCTACACTTGCCAAGCCACACTAAAAAGCTTACCAAGTCTAAAATGCAGGCTTGCTGCAGTTAGGCTAGCTTTATGAGTAAAGAGGGCATTTACCTAAAATATCTTTGGAAAAGAACAGCGCACATTTCCATGCAAAAGCAGCCAAGCAAATGAGCAAATTAGAAGGGAGTAATTGAAAGCCTACAAGTCTGACAGTCTACAATCCTGAAAGCCGCAAGCCTGACCGGCTGATACCAACAACAGCACAACGATAAGAGCTAGTTGGCTAATTAAGAAAGTCGATAAGAACTTATAAACAACGCGAGCTTTGCAGGATATTGCTGGAAAGTCGGTGAATCAAGATAGCTACGCTTTGTAGCAAGGTGATGCAAGGGAGGATAGGTCTGTAGGCGGGGATTATCCGCAGCCTGCTAACAAGCTGCAGATATGAGTGGGCTAACGACGTTATCTGCTTGTGGTGGCAGATAGCAGTACTTAGCATTAGTTAGCCTGGAAAGAGGAATTAACAGGGCGATTAGTACTTGCCGATGGAACGGAGGTACTCGACAAGCTTTTGGGTATTAGACTCAAGCTCATCAACGAGTTTGACGCCCTTTGGCCAGTTTTCCTCATCATACTCTTGCATGGTATCGAGCATGTCGTGCAGATCGCCTAAAGAGTTGTCTACTTCCATGATCATCTGCTTGATGGTCTTGCAACGAATATCTAATACCTTAGGATCAACATCAGCATCTTTATCGGCTGCTGCAATCATCTTAGCTAAGGTCTCGTTGAGAGTAGCAATCTTCTCTAAAATCTGTTCGTGGTTGCCAGTGTACATAAGTAGCTCCAACTGCAATAGGCAGCACATGCTGCAAAACTGCTGCATATTCTACAGTCATGCGCCTCAACATGCCATATCTAAGCGCATGATGCTACCGCAAACCACATCTATCACAGCTTATCCCATGGCCTATAGAAGAGCTTAAACCTTACAGAGCATGAAGGGCTCGCAACTCAAAGGGCTATCAGCTGTCCCTTTGTACAGAGCAAGCAGCAACACGTGGTTAAGGCAAGAAGCGCCTTAGCAGCTCATTATGAATAGTTGATTGCGGTGTTTTAGGCCTGTTGCTTTTTTTGCTTGCATTTGACTGCTTGTAAGGCGCTAATCGTGGTTGCGTGGGCTTGAGGCGACGGCTCATTGCTAGGTGCTGTGATCCTTTTGATAATTGCTCTTTGAATTGGGATTACTCATAAAATAGTGCCTCGTATCAGGTTCGTATTAGCTACGAGTATTAAGCAGCGCAGGACATGATGCCTCTGTGGCTGTTGATATTGGGCGTGGTGGAGAAGGGTGATTTTTGCTAGATGAACTGCGGCCATTTGGGCAGGTCATATTTGCATACTCTTTTCTTGCGTTTTGTGTGGGTGGAGATTTGAGAAGAGAATGCTGGTTGTAAATACTAGTTGATTTATGCGGCGTGGGTCGTGGTGAGGCAATGACTGGGGAGTTACTGAGGTGGCCATAGCCTATGAGCTATGGCCTTGAGATTAGGTCTTGGTTTTTCTGAGGATCAGCTCTTGAGGTGATCTGGGCTTGGTCGAGTCTCGTTGACCTTGGTGACCGGAGCGGTGCGATCTTGCACGCCCTCATGGAGCTTGTTAGCTTGAGGGATGGTACTTGGATTTTGACCAAAGTAGGCTTTAAAGGTACGTGAGAAGTGGGAGTAGTTATTAAAGCCTGCTTCTACTGCAGCGCAGTATGGATCAGTACCAACGGAGATGAGGTAACGAGCACGAGTTAAGCGCTTTTTAACGATGAACTGATGCAGCGACAGACCTGTAAGCTCCTTAAAGCGTCTGGTTAGATAGAATTTGGAGAGGTTAAAGCGCTGCGCAAGCTCATCAAGACTTAAGTTTTCGTTAATATGCAGATTAATGTGCTGGAGCAGGGCGGATAACTTGAGACGCTCAGAGAGCTTAATGTCTAAGTTCATCTCATCGTAATCTAAATCATCGTCATGAGAAGAAGCTACAGGTGATCCATGGAGATTTGCTTGCTGGTTAAATGCATTCTGATGCTCACGAATAGGAGCAGGGGTGGCTCCTTCTGCCTGCATGAGCATGGTATGGAATTTACCATCTGGATGCAGACCAACAGCTGCAGCACTGTCCTTAGTTCTTTTAAGGCGAACGGCACGTGCTTGAGAGGTGGTAACACTATCTGCACTTAAGATGGCGTTTGGAGTACGTGAGTTTGAGTAGCGCACGCTATTGGCGATAGGACCAAATTGAGAGCTGTCGTAGTTAATACCTTGTACGTAGCTATCGCAGCTCATCATGGATCTATCCACTAAATGACCATCCTGTGTACGGTTTAATGAGTCGACATGTGGATGGGCATGCTGCAGTGGATCTTCATTAGCATGAGCGGTTAATAAGTCATCATGCGCATGAGAGCTTAACTGACCATGGTGAGGAGCATGAGCTACTGTGTCTACATAGACATCTTGATACTCAGTGCCATCGTTAGGAATGCCGCCTTCATTGAGTACGTAATTGTCATCACTCTCTGGGTCTACATCAAAGATAGAGATATCTTCTGCAGGTGGATTGTGAACATTAGTACCAAGGCTTGAGGCAAAGGAAACTAAACTCAAGGTAGCAGCTACACCAGCGTTTAAGAATTTATCTTCATCGTAATTGAAGTTGAGAGCCTCTAAAGCTGAGTGGAGATTATCTGTAGAGCGGTAGCCAAAACCATATGGTGTAGAAGAGCCACGGCGTCCTGTTGAAGCAATATTGCTTGGCAGGGCAGCACGGTGCTTCTCAATCATCTCTTGAGGCAGTGAGGCAAGGTTTGGTGACAGATCCTGATGACCTGAAACGCTCAGATAGGCGCTATCAGCTGTATGCGCACCACCATTTGGTACATGAGCTGCAGCAGCTTGACGCGCAGCATCAGCTCTTTGTCTTTCAGGTGAATTGAGCTCATAAGTGCCCATGCTGTTATATGATGCCATACCCTCAGTAACGGATGAGGCTTGCGCAGTATCAATATGCTCACCCTTAGCCTCAGCATGACCGGTGATGCCAGAGTTGGCGATCTCAACAGCTGAAACTACTTCATGAGACTGACCAGGGGCACTGTGAAACTCAGGATGAGTGATGAGTGGTGACTGAGCTGCAGGAGTGATATAGCCATCAGGAGCATATTGCTCTAGAAGCTCAGATGAACCAAGTGCATGCGGCTGATTGTATACAGCAGCAAAGGCCTTAGAGGTGATATCGATGGCAGACTCGGAGTGGTTCATGGAAGTGGCTGAAATGGTTGGAATCTCCTCACCAGCCTGCATGCGATGCACAATTTGATTGAGCTTAGTTAAGATAATGGCAAAGTAAGACTCTGAAAGTACTTCATCAGATGGAGTTTTGGACCAGAAGCTTAAGAATAGACGTGAAAGGTCGTGATTAAGCTCAGAGAAAGAGGCATCGTCTAAATGGAGAATATTGTTGTTATCGGAGTTGAGCTGTAAGAAGCAGTACTGCGGATCAAGCTTAGGAAAACGCTTAGCAAGTCTTTGCATGTACTTTGGATGAATCCACAGTGCGTAACGCTCATAACCTTGAGAATGGTTAATAAGACCACGGTGGAATTGCAGCTCATCAATTAAGATGACATCGCCACGAGAGAGGTGATACGGACGACCTTCGACCTCGTAGTAGAAGTCACCTTCTACGATAAAGATAATTTCGTAGAATGCATGATGGTGAGGGCAAATTTCAACATCTTCGCTTGGATTAGCATCCATGTGCTTATAGCACTCAAAGCGATTGTTCTGCATGAGCTCACGATAACGGCGACTCGTAAATGCCGCTTTATTAGCTTTACGCATCTTTTGGCCTCAAAATCATGTATCGACAACAATGACTCTACAAGCGCACTGACCACATAATCTAAAGCACTTTTATCGTGCCCTCGCATTTTTAAGACATAGCCTAGTAGAGTGTCATCGTATGTTAGCATGACTCAAGGCCTATGCATAACAAAAATACACGGGTACATCATTTAACTTCACACATCACATACATCCATCATACGCGGTCATTTACACGCATCAATCCCAAATATAAGCCCATACACGCCACAGCGCCACCAAACTGCTGCAAAACACCCAAAATCAAGCAGATATCTTAACCTTTGCGATAAACAAGCCTCTTACAAGCCCATAAACAAAGATCAAGTGCAAGCCATCAACCATAGACCCATTTAGTCATAAAAATGCAATAGTTTACGGCCGGTGACTGCAAAAACTTGCAAGCTAAGGTTTTGCGACCAAAGCATTACCCTACGTTTCACAAACGGCAACTGCGATGACTTAGCAATGCTACGCACACACCTCAAGCACAATCGACCAAGCGCCACCATTATTTGGCTGCATAAAGCACTCGACCACTTATGGGCTATATAAATAGGCTTCTAAATCCCTAGGCTGGGGTAGTGATTCGTTAAAGTTGGTCGCTATATTTGAGACTGTCTATTTGTGTGCGGTATCTACCATTACAAGGCGCAGCAAGATGGCTTACAAATGGCCATGCAATGGAGAACGCAGTGAAATGACAAGATCCTGGTGGAAGGGATACGAGCAATGAAGTGCTAATGGCAGGATCATGGTGGAATGGATACGAACGAGGTCGTGCTAATGGCGGTTTACAAATGGGAAGATCTGCGGTGAGTATATAGATGACAAGGCCCAGAAGGATGGTGTCCAACTGGGCCTTGAAATATGATGGAAAGCGGTCTAGTTAGATGGCTAGAGTTTGCTCTTCCTTGTATTCATGTTTTGGAGTCTGATCGTCAGCCTTGGCTACGACAGGATCTGGCTCAACCTTGAAGAATGAGAGGTTGTTGATGAGAGTCTGGCAGCGGGAGGCGTTTTCAACAGAAGCGCTACGAGATACTTGAGCAAGCTCGTTAACCTGCTTAGTGCACTCAGTAATGCGCTGCATGTTGGTAGAGATCTGTGCAGAGGAGGTAGATTGCTCTTCAGCTGAAGTTGCAATCACACCAATCTGATCGTTTACGCCACTTACTAATTCCATAACCTGGCCTAAGGTGGACTTAAGCTCAACGGACTCAGTAGTAACAAAAGACATACTCTCAAGGTTAGACTGCATAGCAGTGGTTGCTGCAGCAGAATCTGCCTGAATGCGATCCACCATGCCTCTAATCTCCTGAGTAGATGCTGTAGTACGGGTTGCAAGAGCACGAACTTCATCAGCTACCACGGCAAAGCCACGACCAGCCTCACCAGCACGAGCCGCCTCAATAGCAGCATTAAGAGCCAGTAAGTTAGTCTGAGAGGCAATCTCGTCAATGGTGCCTACGATAGAGCTAATCTTTTCTACCTCATCAGCTAACTCACGAATAGCTTCTGCATTCTTCTCCATGAGCTCGTATTGCTCAGTAACAGAAGTTGCAGTGGTATTAACATTCTCCATACCAGTCTCAGTGAACTTGTGAGACTCTTGAGAAGACTTAGCTGCGGTGGTGCAGTTCTCAGCGATGTTAGCATTAGTTGCAGCCATCTGTTCAGCTGCAGCGGCAACAGATACACACTCAGTCTGAGCAGTTTCTGCAGCATCACAAATGGTATTAGAGTTTTGCTCAATCTCATTCATGGAGCCGTTAATAGCGCTTGCTAAGGTTGTTACCTCAATCATAGAGCTACGCAGCTTAGTAATCATGATCTGCATAGACTCAGCAAGCTGACCAAACTCATCTTCAGTCTGTGGCTTCACATTAATAGAGAAGTCGCCCTTAGCAAGGGAGGTAAGAGCATTGAGCTGAATTGTTACATTGCGCTGGATATAAGTTGAAATATCCATGGAGATCGCAAAGGAGAACACCAGCTGGAAGAAGGTCAAAATGATGATGAATACAGTTGGATTGTGGTTAGTTAAAATCACCGAAGCTTCATCAATTTGTTGGAAGCGTGACTTAACAGCCTTACCGTACTCAACACCCATGCCCTCAAGCAGTGGCATAGCATCATGAATATAGTTGTGCAGAGCATCCGCGTGCTTGCCAGCATCAAATAGTGGGAAAACACTCTGTTTAATAAACTCAATATACTTAATACCATTGCCCTTTACGGTGTGCATATAAACACCAGTATCAGGATCATTGACGTTGAGCTTATCAACACCCTCAGCAATTTCGTTTAAAGAGGACTCGAGGGTCTTACGAAGCTCAGTATTAGTGTATTCAGAGTCAAGATAGGTAAAGAGCTGAGCATTAAATACTTCAGTCTTTTCCATGGTGTTGACTAATACAGTAAAGTTACCAGTAAGTTTACGATTAAGGTCTACTGCAGCGTTAACTGTCTCTACACGTTGAGTAACGGAGATAACAGATACAGCAAATGACATGATGAGCACGATGGCAAAACATATCAGCAGCTTCGTCTTAATTGGATAAGGGGCTTCGTATATAAAATTCATGATTTTTTCCTAGTTCCAGGTGACTAAGATAACTAGCTATCGTTTTAGAGTCGTACGACTCTAAAAGGTGCCACAAAGCTAGTCTACATGGCATCCATAGTACTTACGAGTACTAATCTCTATCATATTAACAGAAAGACTATGCTGTATGTGAAAAAAAGCACACACAGATTTACGACTATTTGACGTGTAATACATAAAACATAGTGTGTATAGCCTACAAAACCATAACATTAGCTTAATTAGAACTGACTATGGTTTCAAAGCCTACATCAAGCATACATGCGCTTTATCTAAAACTTAAGAGTTCTAAACGTAAAATTACATGTGCACTTGTATACTTGTAACCATGACTACATGATAATCATTTTTACCTTGCAAAAAAGACAACATAATCACTCATATAGACTGATCCATATATGAACGCAGTGCATTTTGCGCACCACTATCATACGTGCATAGCCCAAAGTAGTAGTCCTACCAGAGTCAAACCGCGCCTAATCAAAATTAAAATCAATAGCAATCTGCCCATAATTCATAGAGAGTGCAATTCATCGCTGTGCATTAGCTGCATCAAAGACCACCACTTTGCAATGAAGTAAAAATGAACATGTTTGCGCAATAAGCCCGGGAGCGTCTAGCATAGCGTGATACCTCATGCTTAGTACGCCAGGCACAACATTGCGTATGAATGTCTTATACAAGATCAACACCATCTCTCGTTATCAGCCTTTAAAGTAGAACATGGCATAGTAATATCACGTCAACTTTACAGACATTCGCAACAGGGAGAAACACGCTGCATGGATGTATGCATCATATCTGCGTCCATGTCTAATCACTGCAGAATGCTTCAAATCCTGTTCAAGCACCTTATCCATCTTTAACCGTTGTTGGAGCAATCAACAGACTGCATAAATCGTCTACTGAGGCGGTGCACAACGTGGATAGGCGTCAATCATTGACTGCAATAAAATGGTTGAACGACTGCTACAGATCAGATCCACTTCTCGTAGTTTAAGGTAATGGGTTGAGAATAACGTTGGGTATAGGCCGTGAATATACGGTCTCAATGATTATGGCAAGGCTATTGGGGACTTGCTGTGGATCCTGAGGACAGGGCGTAGGCTTAAGGCTTGGAGGCTGTTTGGTAGTTTTAATCTGTGATCTTTAAAGAATGGCGATCAGTTGCGGAATAGTCTTATTAATGCAGGTAGTTCTGCAAAATGTTAGTGCAGTGAAGAACGTGGTTGCTCTGGTAACAAGATCGGCAGTTGCTGCAGTTGCTGCACTGGGTGCGTGGTTTTGGCAGAAAAAAGCCCATCGACTGTGAGGAAGATGGGCTTGAGATAAGGTGCATGTTAGAACATGCAAGTGTGAATAGAAATCTTCTCTTAGATCTTGAAGAACTTGAGATCGTCGAGCAGGTTCTCTAAACGCTCAGCGGTAGTTACAGAGAGCTGACGTGCGTCTAAAGCAATCTGATTTACGCTGTTAGAGGTATGGGTGATTTCCTGCATATTGTTGGAGATCTCGGTGCTTGCAGAAGACTGCTGCTCAGCTGCAGTAGCAATCTGAGTAATCTGAGAGTTTACTTCCTGAGCGTAGTTTAAGATGCTCTCAAGAGTCTCACGTACATGAGTAGAATCAGATGCTACAGTAGACATGCTCTCGAGGTTAGCCTGCATAGCTTCGGTAGCGTGAGTGGTCTGAGCCTGAATACGGTCAACCATGCCACGAATCTCAGTGGTAGATGCAGTGGTACGAGTTGCTAAAGCACGAACTTCGTCAGCAACCACAGCAAATCCACGACCTGCTGAACCGGCACGAGCTGCCTCAATAGCGGCGTTAAGAGCCAGTAAGTTGGTCTGAGCTGCGATCTCGTCAATGGTGCCAACAATAGAGCCAATGGTCTGAGCCTGGTCTACCAAGGTCTTCATAGCTGCGGCGTTCTGCTTCATCTGCTCGTACTGAGACATGATGGAGTTCATAGCAGAGTTAACTAACTCCATACCCTCGTTGGTGAGGTTAGAAGAGTCTTCAGCGGACTTAGCAGCGTCAGAGCAGTTCTTAGCAATGTTCTGAGTAGTAGCAACCATCTCGTCAGCAGCAGCTGCAACAGTAACAGCTTGGCTCTGAGCAGAATTCATCTGATCACAAATGTTGGTGGAGCTGCTCTCAACCTGGGTCATAGATTGGTTGATCTCGTTAGAAAGACCAATAACATCCTTAAGGGTTTCACGCAGTTTCTCAGTCATGTTACGCATGGTGTCGTTGAGAACACCAAACTCGTCATTGCTTGACTGCTCAAAGCGGATGGTGAAGTCACCGCTTTCAAGAGCCTGCAGATTAGCAACCTGCTTGGAAATAGCCTTCTGAATATTGCCAGAGATGAATAAAGCAATAGACAGGGAGATGATGATCTGAATGATAGTTAAGATGATAACAACAGTCAGGGTCTTGGTCTGAATAAGCTCATCAGAAGAACTTACGATGTCGTTAACGCGACGCTGAACTAGGTTCTCAACATCAGTTGAGATAATGTCAACAGCTGGAGCAATCTTGTTTAAGTAAAGCTCTAAAGCCTCAAAAGGACGGTTATTGCGAATGAGGTTAGTAATGTCCTTTTCGAAGATGTCTACAATGATACGAGCATGGTTCCTAATGTTCTCGACAAGAGGTCCAGTCTCTGGGTTTGAGCCAATTAATGCACCAACAGACTGATTCATATCGCGAATATAGTTATTAACAGCACGCTGATTAGCATCATTCTGCATGTTTGGAGTGAGGTAGGCGATTAAGGCAGAGTTAGTATTACTGATATCAGCCTGCGCTTTATTAATACGGGCAAAGGATGCTACAACTTCAGTTTGCAGATGGCCCGCAGTCTTAATGCCAGAGTACAGATTACTAATGGCAATAGAAGAAATAGTACATGATAAAACCAGTACTAAGGTGAAGCACGCTAAGAGCTTACCCTTAATAGAATCCAGTTTAAATAAGTTCATATGTGTCTACCCTGACCACTCACAAGAATAAAAAAGCAAAAAGGGCCCATCACTCTTATGAATGCATTATGCTCGTCTGATTACGGTAGTACTGCTTATGCCTGAGAATACAAAAAACTATTGCACACCCATTAGCGGCAAAAACATTGGCCACCGATAGTTGTTGACTATAAAAGGTTCGCCAAAACACAGAATAAACTGTATATCTGAAGAACCTAAACTCCATTTGTAAGCATGTGAAAGCACGAAGGCAACATTAGGTTTATCAACCTGAACATCAATTGATATTGTTGCAGTGCCGTCCTCCGTGCAATGGCAAGCTAGTTAAAGATAAATCTAACTCCTTGCTCTCTATCCAGCCACAACAATAAAGAAGGGTCTGGAACAAGTCTTTGGATGTCAGCTTAGTAGCATTTGGTCCATTGAATCTGCATGAGGACAAAAATCTTTAGCCTAATACTGTTCAACCATACAGATAGGCATGATTTGACAATGATAGAGCATTGTCTCTTGCAAATTCAACACTTAAATCAAAATTGTATTAAAACAATACAGTGATGTTTACAGTACTAAACTCAAGCTGAGATGCATCTCTCATTGTTTTTAGCTTTTAAGTTTAAGTCGTGACGTATCTCACACTTCAAGTAAGCCTATGCTTATGCAGACAATCAAGAAAAGCGTGCGGATATTTTGACTAGCAAAAAGTGAAACTAGTTACAGCATCACGGGTTAAAAGCTCAAAACAATTCTATCAAAAGATCACTACATTGCTACTGAAAACAACTATCATTTTTATCGTTTTTGATGCTAAAACAGCGACTCTGGCGTATGTACGCCTTTCAAGCCTACTAACTTACATACAAGTTACGCAAACTAACCTAAGCAAAAGTGTCATCTAGATTGAATATAAGCCATCAATCTTTCAAAATTGACTGTAATTCCATTCATTGTTATGCAAATCTTGCAAACTACCTCAATTACCAGCACCATTTGGCCGTACAAAAAGCAATCAACTGCTAAAAAGCAATCAACAGCCGCCAAGCAATACAAATGCTTTCAGAACTCTATGTAGAGTCACTAATCCGAGCCAATCACCCTGCAACTAGCAAACTGCCCTGCAACTAGCAAGCTGCCGTGCTGTCCATACAAATAACCTTCATAAAGATAGCTATATCAAGGCACCATTATTCATATAGCTATCAATACACGAGCCACATACACTCATGTAGCTGAACTAATGCTTTGACTCCAGAGAGACTCGTTAATAAAGTAACTAACTACAGGGGATGGCTGTGCCATGGCTATTGGCGTCACAAATCCCCAGTATATTTAGCGGACAGATCAGTGAGTCGATTAAACAAGCTTAGAAAGAGTGGCTCACGAAGTACCAAAATCTATCTTTCATGGAGACACAAAAGCTTATGCTCTAAGTAACCAATTAGTTAGCAATACGTAACGCGCAGAAGTATCTCATGAATCTCAACCACTTGCTTATAGCCATGGAAGGGGACAGGGAGCTAGGCCAATCAATAAGCCGCTGCTTTGATAGCTTGAAGGTGAACCATATTTTCAAGCACTCATCACGAGCACATGCTTTCAGTTAACAAGAAAGGGGACATATAAAGGTAGTAGTGAGCTGCAGGTCAGTTTTGATTAGCTATATTGTCTCGACTATCCATTACTACTGGTCGATACTGTAGTGTGGGTACTAATCACTAGTTCATTCTATTGCACAGTTAAGATAGGCAGCTAATTGTTGTTCTGAATGCTAATGGCGGTCAATATAGTGGGCTACAGCCGGAAATGTTGCCTTGATAGCGTAGTGCTAGATGAAAATTGTAGACACAATAAGAGTGTATTATGATTAATCAGTTGTGATGGTGTCTTGGTAAAAGCAAGCAGGGGAAAGATCACGAGGGTCTGAATGACGCTTCACTAAGACAATTCCATGCTGATTATCTATGGCTGTGGTTGGTTCCAATAGCAAAAGACAATATAAATATATAAGCCATTAGCTTAGGACTAATGTCTTTTAGTGTCATAAGTGAAGCGCTAAGAAATCTATTTCTACTAGAGAAGAAAAGTTTGCATTCAAAGTGAATGCTGACACCTGCAATCCCGGAGGATTGCAAGTGTCTACGAATATCCATATGTTTGTTTTTGATTAACTTATGCCAAAGCATGTGAAAGAAGACATAAGTGAGTCTGAGCGTACGACTAAATCTTCGCCGTCGTCAGACTATGCTTTCCAAGCATAATTAGGCACCAAACACAGGAATTTGTAAGAGCTTTCGCTACTTTCAAATACAGTCGGTCAACTTTTTAGTTGATCAGGCACCTAATCCTCGGTTTGTTTGATTGTTACATTTAACTTAGTCTAACAGAACAAGTATGCTCACCTTGCTAAGCTAAACTTTGTTAGATTGACCACGTGCCTTAGAAAACTAAGGAGTTAGTCAGCAATCAAGCAACTAAGACTCTGTGTAAGCACAAAGACTGTCACTCTTTGGAACTCCCTTTGCCTATTTAGAAAATACTAAAGGTGGTTTACTAGTATGTAAGATAACACCCGTTAAAGAGTGCCTTCCATACATCGTCAACCACAGCAAAGTTTTCTTACGAAAAGAAGAGGTGTTCCTGTGTAAGTACTATTGTAGCCAAGCGCGAAATTTATTCAATCAGATTTACACAAAGTATAAAATTCTATGTGTTTAAATTTAAATACTTTGTGCGCAAGTTGGTTAGTGGACAATCGTGATCCCATAAATATGCGGATCTTGTAAACAGCATTTTTTACATATCTAGGTGATAAACATTATCGTTTAACATGTTCTTAACAGAACGCACAAAACATGTGCACGTTATACGTAGTTGGTGGACTTTTCAATGAAGCAAAATAGGGGATAAGATCCGATTTCTATCACACTAATCTAGAGATAAAGTTTAGAAAGAGTAGTTTTTGGTCAAATAAAAGACTTGCACTAACAAGGTGAGATCATGATCACATTCAAGCTTTGGCTTTATATAGAAAACCTTGATAAATGTGATTTATATCAGCGACTCACGCTTTTATTACTTAGTCAATCAATTTCTAGATAAAAATAGATCTACAATGCATTTTTATCGACACTACACACATTACTATCTGTATCTAAGATCTACTGACACAAAGTATTTATAGCCACTTACAACCCCAGTTCATGGCCATGAGTGAGTGTGAAACGTTACAAATCGATCACTGACAACACAAGCTTGAATGACTTTACAATCTCAATTAACACCACTTGCAGCCATCATTTATACATTCATTAGCGCTTGCTTTGATTGAGCTCGTCGACCATTTAACTACGCGCCTTAAAAAGCACCATAAGCCAAAGCTTCAAACCGACATTGACCGCAGCGCAAACAAGCCTTTAGCCTCACCACTGTAGCTTGGCAATCACCAACTATACAGACAACATTCATTTAGTAATTTCAGTTAGCCAATATGATGGCCTAATCCTACAGCCAAATAACCATGGAGTAGCTGCATCGCATCACATAGCATTGCACTCCACTGCATTGATTGCCATGGGCATGGGCATGGGCTGCTACCTCAAGTAGATAGAGTTAATGAGCCTATTGTCTTGCCTTACTTAGTTTAGAAATCCACATGGCTGTTAGCAGTAGTGGTTCATGAGAGCTGCAATTGTAGCAAGTCGACGATTGAAACAAGGTAGGCTTGGTGGCTTACAGGCTAGGTATGACTGCATCATGGCCAATTGTTTATAGGCTCAGTCTCTACGAAAGAAGCAATGTGACCATATGTAACATCAAGATCGTTGCACTAGAGCTTGGAAGCATATACTTGAGCATATGTATTGAAGTGCCTATGCCTGGCATGCCGATGCTCTGTAATTACTGATATCTGCTATCTATGGCTTAGCATCCCACTACTTCATGTCATGCTACCTCTAAGTGCTAAGCTTCTTGAGGTGCCTGATGGCCAGTGAAGGATGAGGAGTGTAGGCTAATCTTTAAAAAGCTTTGGTCGGTGCTGTTGAGAGTTAAGCGGAATGTCATTAGGTATAGGATACTGCATCAGCCTAAATCGTGTACGTCCATAGCTTATGCATGTACTTTAGTCATAGATGAGCCATGCTAAGTCATACCATTAATGCAGCGCTGTGTGGATAAGACCGTGATGAGCGGGTATGGTTGCTGGCTAAATGCATGATTAGAGGGTATCGAGGATAGGGTGTAAGCCCCAGAGCAATTCACAGTCAATATATGGGGCTAGGTAGTGATGTTGGATTGCAGGGTTATTTGCTTGCTCTAAAAGATCTTGGGAAGCGGTTCACTAGTTGGCTGTAGAACTCAATACTGCAGTGATTTGTAACGTAGTCAGGATTCTTTGAATCGATCTCTAAGATCTGTGGGGGACCAATATCTCCCTGGTACTCAGTGTAATCAACTAAATAGAAGTAGTGGCCATCGATCTTACCGATGTATTTGATGATCACATCGTCAGGTGATACTTGTTGCAGCTTCTCGCGGTATTCCTGAATCTTTCCCATGTACATGCATCCTTCTAAATAAACATGACCTTTCTCGATTGTAGCAAAGTACATTGCTCATAAGTACTCTGTTCAGGAGAGCCCGATCTCACATTCAAAAGTTGCTCAGCTATGGGTGTTCTATAGGCAGCATTCTTAGAGTGCAGCTCACACTGAGCAGCTAGTGAAGCACTCTGTTGCTATTTCAGTTTGATCAGCATAAGTGTTGCTGAGGAGTCATAAGCTAGTGTTATGAAGTTCACCTGTGTCTATCTACTCGATCGAGTCGATGCATGCCTTGCTAGAAGTAGTGCTGAATAACAGTATCAACGTATACGCTATGGATTGTAGGCTTTGGAGTCTGTCCTTGTTGTGGTCTGCTGCATAAATTAGTAAACAAGGGACATAGCTACACTGTCTGTTAGTTGGTGGTTGTGATAAATAAGCATTTTTTGGCGTGCCTAGATACGCTAAGAAAAGTCTAAGGATGGTCGGGTATGATCTATTCGTGCTCGAGTACGGTAGATACTTATGTGGCTGCGGATAGCCGAGTATGGAATGTGGTTCTCGCCTATGAAAAGCAGAATTAGGCTTAAGCAGTGAACATTGTTTGGTGTGGATTTGCACCCCAGATGGAGCAATTAACATGGATAGTGCGTTTTGCTCCGTTTATGTGAAAAGTTGACCTTGTCACTTTGCTAAGCGGGTGGTTCTGACAGCTAGGGTTTGTAAAGGCAATTTTAGTGGGTATAACGGTCTGATTTAGGACTATTAAGAATGCGACAAATTGGCCGTTTCATATGCTCTTACCACAAAGTATATGTCAATTTCTATAGTGTAGGATCTATTTTGACAAAGCATATTACACATAATGTTTAGCAGCATTTCCCTAGATACTATTTATATGGGAGATAGAGGCAATGATTCTTGGGTGCCTGAGTAATGTGATCTAAATCACATTACATTAAATTTCCCTTGTTTGGTTAGCGCTGCTGATGCAAATTGATAAACCGTATCAATTTTTGTCAACCAATCAGAGATCTGTAACTAGGACATAGAACTCACAAAATAGCCTAAATATCGCGATCTTTGCGACTTTGATTACTTGACATATGTTGTCGTAAGCGTAAACTAATTGCATAAAAGCCAACAAATTAGAAATGTTTCACGGCGTCCTTTGACTGCAATAACTGTCGTTTTTTGCAGTCCAGCTATTCCCATAAAAATGGGAGATATTTAGGTTTGATAGCCAACTTTTTGCAGTCGAATAATGTAAAGTTTAAGATTGTTAATCTATGCAAAATCTAACGTTTCTGTGCGAAAGTTGCTTGCAATTGAATATGCGTTCATGCATAATGACCATACTCCTTATGTTTGTTTGATTGTTACCCCTCGAGTCGTTCATGCGGCTCGGGGGTTTTTAATTTCTAGGCCTTTAAAAGCCTCACAAACAAGCCATTTATTACCAATCTTCTAAATCTCCTAAGCCTCTCTTAATCACTGTTCCACAGCCATTACCTAAGCAGCCAGTCTGAATTTTCCACCATCAATCACCAGTTTTCTTGCGTGTGGCCATCTGATGGTCATAACTTGGGGTTGTATCTAACGAGCCATACTAACAGCCCATAATTTGATTACGTCATTACTCTTTACGTTTAGCTAAATAGTCTCAACGCCTTACTTGAGTTATGGGGATGGGCTTAATCTCGTCTTTCAACATTTTAGTCAGGGTACGGCACACTCTGAGCGTGCCTGTGGTTCTGAGCGAAATACATATAATTGCCGCCACCGCTATGAGTATTTAGCCAAGGACCATCGTCGAGCGTACTTGCTGTATGAGTAGTGCTGCTTAGATTAAAGGGCGGCATGAACGGCAGCTTGGCAGGGCCTGGGTATTTGGTTTTGCAATTGGCCTGGCAGGGCCTGGGGATGTTGGGTTAGCGGCGAGCTTGGCAGGGCCAGGGTGTTTGGGAGTGCAATTGGGCGGCTGTGCTTGACTGAAGATTGTGATATTGCTAATTTCCAACAAACTTTCGTTTGGTATACTTATAAATGGGTAAGTACAGCTGCGTGTTTCTTTGATCTAAGTGGCTGTGGTTCTTATTTGATAAGATCATGCCCATAGGATTTTTCCGTCAATAACATGCTGATCTAATCTCAAGCTAGCTAAGTGTGGCCTTGTGTGGGCGTGCAGAACTTTCGCTTTTGCCTCCTTGCGCTAGCGCCTTTGGTTTGCGCTTGCTCTTGCCTTTCGTGCTTTGCTAGCTTTGCTTTGGTGGTCGGTATGTGGCGGTGGCTTGCTGTTGTTATTTTATGGAGTGCGGCTGCTTTATTGACGGTGTTGAGGGGTAAGTTTGTGAATTACGGTGATTCTATGCAAAACGCATCAACTGAAAAAACTTGTACTAATAGCAAAAGTCTCAAGAAATACCTTGCTGCAGGTGTGTTCTGTCTAGCAGCGCCTTTTGCCTTAAGTGGCTGTGGTGCCGTGCTCTTAGCTGGTGCCGCTGCTGGTGGTACTGCAGCTGTTCAGTCTGATGAGCGTAATGTTTACTCTATGGCATATGATGAGGCCATTGAGCAAAACTCTTATAAGATCATGAAGACCAATACTCTCCTCACTAAGCCTGAGGACTTCCGTGTTTCTGTAACATCCTTTAACGGTAATGTGCTCATCACTGGTCAGACCATTAACAAAGACTACCTTAAGTGGTGCGTAAAGCAGATCGAGAAGCTCGAGCACGTACGTCAGGTCTATAACTATGCAACATTGCAAAAGCCAGTACCTGCATCAGTTATCTCATCTGACTCTTACATTACCTCCAAGATTAAGGCTCAGTTACTCTTTGGTAAGGACATTAACTCCAACCGCTTCAAGGTCGTAACTGAGAACGGTAATGTCTACCTCATGGGTATTGTTACTAAGGACGAGTCTAAGCGTGCTATTAATACTGTGCTTGGCATCAGCGGTGTGCGTAAGGTCTATCACATCTTCGACTACATGGAGAAGAAGATCTACAAGGGCAATGAAGGCCGCAACAACGATCGTTACAGCGTAACCCCAGAAAAGGGCTCAAAGTCTACCTATGTAGCTCCACAACGTAATTCCTCATACGTCCCACCAGTACAAAATCAGCAAAACGGTGGCGCTTACATCGTTGAGGATGCCCCAATGGACAACGGCCCATCTTCTTTATTAGCTCCATCTGACAACTACTAAGACAAGAGTAGGCTTACTCTATTCTCATCAGATGCTCTATGGTAGTTAGCCTGCAAGCTGCTACTAAACGAGAGCAATATCAATAACTAAGGCTCATCACCGATGGGCCTTATTTATAACTGCTCATGGTAAAGCAAGAGCTTTGTGTCCTTAGAGTGTGCTCTGCCTTTGGGCTATGCTGCAGCAAAGTCTGCCTGATTAGTAACTTGGGCTCTTGAGTTGCTTTTGATGCACGGCTAATCAAGCTGATTTGGGTTGATGGTAGGGTGATCCTGCTCTGCAGTAGTGAATATTCTTTACTCAAAATTACTCTTGGCTCTTTTGATGACAGTTGAGTAGGGCGAGTGCTCGTTTTTTGCGTAGACGGCGGCGTTCTGGTTTTATTGAGCAGAATTTTTGGGGCTTGATTGCATGTTAGCAATGCAAATCGTGCATTGCGGCGATGCAAATAAGGCTAAACAGTTAAATTGCGTATACGTAAACGTATAGAGCGTGTTAAACTTATTTGTATGTACTATTATGTACTGCATTTGGCGCAACCTATATCATAGGCTTAAAGCTTGCATATGATGTAGTGCTCTTTTGTTTGGCATATGCTTGATTTGAGCTGATACTTTGCTGCATTGTTGATTTAGGCAGTTGCTTTAGTATGTGCTTGGGCGTGCCATCATCAATTGGCATGGGGCGCTAGCTTTTGTGTGGCTGTTGCTTTGTTGTGCTAGCAAAGATGCTTAGGCTCTTGCTGCTATGCTGATGTCAAATGTGCTCTTTTGACTGCTTAAGTGGGCGTGCTGCCTTGTATAAGCTTGGTAGTCTTACAGTTTCATTGTGCATTTCGTGCACGTATTGTTTATCTGTCACTTTCCTGTGCACCTGTTGTTGCATACATAAAGTGAGCTTGTGCTCTTGCGTGTATGTAATAAATAAGCTTCAGGGATTGGCGCAATCTTGATCGACGAATATTATGGCTCGTGATAACGCTTTCTATATTATCGATGTTTATGTGCCTAACCCAGGGGAGCCAGAGAGTGCTTTAGAGCTTACCATTCTTCGCTATACAAACTCTAGCGATCTTCCTAGTGTGTATGTGCACACTTATCTGCAGATTCAACCTGCCTTATTAAACCGCATCCGTTGGAATCAGGCTGCTGAGCATGGTCTTGATCGAGACATGTTCATTAATAACAATATGCCTACCTTAACCGACATTGAGGTGCGTGATTATCTCAAAGACAAGACAGTACTGTGCTTTTGCGAAAACATCGAGCCAGTTCAGACCTTAGTTGCCAATTCTTTTGAGTGCTATAGCATCGTAAGCATGTGGCGTGATGTCTTTGCTGGCGATGAAGCTGCGATGTCGATTAATACAGTTGAAGGCATGCTTGACTATATGGGTCTACCATCTCGAGATCCATCTAATACACGCTATACATATTTAATGAAGCGTGCCCGTGCCTATATGGCTATTCGCCATTATCTGTTCAACTGTAAATACCACCATGTACGTCCAAGCTATGGCGATAACTCTTTATCGCAAAGTGATTATTGGCCGCTTAAGAGCGTACAACTGCCATGGTATTCTGGTGAGCCAAGATCTTTAAGTGAGATTCCAACTGAGTCGATTCAGGCATATTTCTCTAATCGTCTTATTGACTACATTCCTTGGAAGACTCACTGCATTTATGAGTATGATTGGACCTTTGGTCGTGAAGTACGTCCTGAGGTACGCATTAATAAGCAAGACCGTATGATGGATTTCATCTTCAACAAGGTCTTCAATCTTAAAACTCGTATTCAAGTACTGACCTTCTATAGTCTGTACCATAAGCAAACTGACTATGCTCGTGAAGTAGCTATGCATCATGGCAGCTACAACACCATGCGCGTGGCGATCAAAGAGGACTTCTCGGCCTTCGTGATCTCTCACTTAGACGACTTCCTCTCGGCTAGACAGAAGCATGACATCATCAAGGCCTTAGTAGAGCAATGCTTAAATGCTAAGGATGAAGCTAAGAACGTAGAAAACGACTTAGACTTCGACAAGATGTATAAAAATGCCAGCGAGAACAATCTCAAGTTCAAAGTTGAGCGCATTGATGATGCTAATAGCTTCCGTTGGTACAAAGAGATCGCAGCTGAGGACGATATCATCTATCGTTGCTTCATCATTAAAGGTGACAAGGAGCAACAGGCTCTGTGTATCGACCTTATCAATGACAAGCTGCGTGAGCTCTTAACTGATGCGCATGATCCATTCTCTCCAACTTGGCTTACTCAAGAGCTAAAGTTATGGATCTCCTCGATCACTGGCTTTGCTTGGCAAGAGATTGCACGTGATCCACGACCAAGCGACTCAACCTCTTTAAGTGAGGTACGTCAGACTATTCGCACCATCATCAAAGAGGCTAGTGCTCCGTACTGTAAGACATATGCCTCATACTTTAAGAGTGCAGTTAATGGCATTAATGAGCTTGGTGAGGATGAAAGCCGTGTCTTTGCTTTCTGCTTTATGGGTATTATCCACCGCTTTGAAGTAGATAAGAGCGAAGAGAGCATTGGCATGTGGGGCAAGATCCGCAAGGTGCTCTTTGGCAAGGACGACTAACGATCCCATTGAGCAGCCAACACCAAAGCATAAATCCCATCAGCAACAGCTCTATCTAATACCCACAGAGTCACTAGAGCTGCGCTTTATGCAAGTCCCCTCACATACAGCTACAAACTGAGACTGCCATTCTGGCATAGCCACTTGCGTAAACAAGCAGCCAGACAAAATCAGCAGGTGTAGTGGCTCATGAGTCATAGCTTTGCTGCTAGTTGACGATTACATCGATTGTTAGCAAGCACCACCAGATAATGCTGTCCAAATGCTCAAGATATGTACAAAAGCTTTGAGAATCTTACAACTGTTAATTGCTCTAACCTTAGTTGCCTGCATAAGCACAGCTGCAGCATCGAGGGCAGCATGCTCAAATGACACACATTGTGGCTGCCTAATTCAAAGAGATGGCATGGCCTCCTATGTGCAGGCTGATGCATAGACCTGCATATGAGTCTGATGCATTTGCTTTTGCCGTCGGTGTGGCTGAAGTTGGTCTTAAGTTAAGCTCATTAGCTCTTGGCTTATGGCCGTTATAGCTTAGTCAAAGACTATTCTCATCCCTCATCGTGCAAGTCAACACGACTCAACTTAGCAAGCTGTAAGCAAGCTATTGGTCATAGGCTGCATACTGCAGGGAAGCTCATGGAGCGTCTGGCACTTAAGTGCGGTGCTAGGCGAGATTGCTCATCACACGGGTCAAGGCTATCAATGTGGTGGAGCCTTACTCCTAGTGAGAGAAATGCTTGGTTAATTTGGCTGTATGCATAAGATAGTGTAGAGTAGGCATGACAGTTAATGCTTAAGGCTAGTTGTGGTGAGTTTGCTGCAGATTAGCGTGGTGATTAGATAATTATGGTGTAGGCAATACTATGGTTAAAGATGATGCTCTGATTCCTTTTGGCAAGATGCCTGAGAGTCGTACTCATATGCCTCTACCAGTATCTTTAGAAAGCATTCCAGCAGGCTTTCCGGCCCCAAACGGTGGCTATATTGATGGCGAGCTTGATGTTAATGAGTTCTTAGTAACTCATCCTTCCTCAACCTACATCTATCGTGTCTCTGGTGATTCCATGATTGAAGCGGGCATTATGTCAGGCGACTTTGTGCTCGTAGACTCAGGCATGACTCCTGAGAACGAAGATACTGTAGTTGCCATGGTAGATGGCGAGTACACTGTTAAAAAGCTCATCTTAAAACCAAAGCCACAGCTCGTGCCTTGCAATGCAGACTATTCCCCGATTGAAATCGGCGAGTTTACCGAAGTCACCATCATTGGCCCCGTCATCTCAGTCATCCGCAAGTACCGCTAGATAGCAAGCAAGCAAGCGAGGTACGACTTCACCTTGCCTTGCAATCTGCCATGCTCTCACTGCGGTTTTGGCCACACTGCCGCATGAGTAAGTTCTAAGCTTATAGAGCCTCGATTAGCATCTGGTATTAGCTGGAGTCGTGAGCAGGAGTCCTCATTTGTAATGGCTATGCTGTTTGCAGCAAAAGCATACTTATCAAGCTCCATGCTACTTGATAACGTCATTTGTCTCTATGCACGATAGGCTCTGCGTAGAGGCACGTATCACTTTGGATGCCATTCAACCACAGCAGCCACTACCAACAAAGCTGCAGCAGTTATTTGCGCAGCAAGTGCCACGGCTATTGCCATAAATAGCCACACAAAAGCGGTGATTTGAAAATGATAGGCTTGCACAGTAGAACAACTGTACTGAGCCTAGCCCATCATGCCAAAGCGACGTACATTGCTCGAGGTGTAGTAATCGCACTACAGACGTCACCATTGTTACTCAGTGAAGATCTTAACCAGGCTGCAGGCATCTGTTTAGCTAAGCAAAACAGTGGGAGTTTTGGTCAAGGTATCTAAGACAAGCCTGGTCTTAGAGCATGCAAGTGCGAAGGAGAGCACTCAGCTTGCAAGTAAGTAAGCGCTTAACATGGGAGCAATTAAAAGTAGGTATGCAAGCTCTGCTGTGCATCATGCACATTGGTAGTTTCATACAGAAAATTCGGTCTGGCTTTGCTAATAAAAGGCTCTTGGGCTTTAGGCTAGCCTGTTAGTTGTTTATTAGTCATCTGAGAGAGTTTCGGCCAAGGCAAATAGCTATGGGGCTGCTAAGTGCTGTGCAGCAATAGGAATTACTTTTGCTGCGCTTAAGGTTGCGTGAGTGACCTCATGTTGATGTGCAGCTGAAGAGATTAGCTCTGGCTTGATGTTTTGTGGTTATTTGGGGATGTTGTGAGCGTGGTGAGGTTTGAAAAATATAAAACATAAAATAGGATATTCTGCGTTCTATTGGGCTGTGTTAAGATACAGGGCATTGTGTCGTTTTGTGAGGTGACTTCATGCCTGCTAAAAAGAAAGCTCATACCTGTATGGCTGCAAATATCTCTTTAACTGAGCTGGAGTTATCAAGGCTTCATGAAATGGCCTCGACCTGGGGTGTAACACCATCACGTATGGTGGCGATGCTCGTCAATCAGGTCTATGAGAGTAAGGCTTTCTTAAATGGCTATGAGTCATTAAGCGATAAAGAGCGTAAGGCTCTTTTAGAGCGTCGTGCGCATTTGCAAAATATTAAGCAGGTTAGATCTGAGGCAGCTCGCAAGCGTAGCTATGATCGCCGTCAGGGTGTTAATCGTGGCCTTACCAATATGATGGTGGTATGTGCTCCTAAGCGTGATGAGCTTAGTAAGACGAGTGGTATTAGCATTCCTGGAGTATTTTGCGAGAAATTAGGAGAGGTATGGTTAGTACCATATGGCATGCTTAAGTACATCTCATCTGTAGAGATCATGTCTTATCCATGCTATGAGTCGGTACAGGCGTATTTTGCTGATCAGCGTATTCCTAAGTCTCAAGTGCAGAACTTCATTGCCAAAAACCATAATTATAAGATTGAGTCTGAAGGCGAGCTCAATGCCATCAAACAGCTCTATCAAGAGTATGGGCAGGAGCTACCAGAGCTTACTTTAGGCCCCAAGCTGCAGCTTGGGCTCAATCGTCGTGCTATTGATGACTTTATGCGTGAGCATGCCCATGAGAGTAATTTGTACTTAGAGATCATGTCTGAGGTAGCTAAGGGCGATTACTCACGTTTAAATGAGCTCCCAGAAGCACTGCGTCCAACTGATGAGAGTATTGAGGCTAATAACTTCTTCAAAGTTGATCCTGCTAGCTATGCAGCCTTAGTTGACAGCACCATCAAAAAGAACCGCAGCAAGCTTACTAATGTCAAGCTTAATAGCAGCAACCATGAGTTAGATGCGGCTGTTAATGAAGTTCTCTTAGATGCAGAGACTAAAGAGAATCTTAATGCCTCTTTAAGTGACCGTATTGCCTCATTTAATGAGCTCTTAAAAACAAAAGCTCAGCTTTTAGATCGCTTTAATGCCCAAGACGATGGCCAGGATTTGTCAAATGAGTCCCAAGAGACTCGTACTCTGGCTCCAAACTTCTTCGCTAATAACTTTGCCATTAATGGCAGCTCCTTTACAGAGCGTAACTATCAGACCAGCTCAACCACATCTAGCTCCAATGACTATGACGACAATACATACCAAGGCTATAGCAGTGCAGATAGCAGCTCTCTAAGCTCTACCAATAGTGCAGGTGATACTACAGTTGGCCGCTTCGGTCACAATGAGGCTAACTATGCAGCTGCAGCAGTTGAGCATGGATCTCAACCCTTAGCTCACTTAGCTAACTCTGAGGGCATGTCAGGTACTGAGGCTATGGGTAGTACATCTCACATGGCAGGCGCTGCACCGGCATCAGTCGATGTTACAGCTGCAGGCGCAGCTGAACATGCAAGAGAGCAATCACCACGCTCTAAAGCTGAAGAGATTATTGAACGCCTCAATCTGCGATCCTTAGGCTTAGATGAGGTAACTATTAGCGGTATTGTGGCAGCGCATTTACAAGATGAATCTGATGCAGCTTCAGCTCAATCTGCTAGCTCCGATGAAGCTAATGCATCACAAGACCCAGGTGATCAGCTAAGCTCAGTTAAGAAAAAGCTCAAGCTCGATCGCAGCAGCCAGGACAAGGCCTTAGATCCTGATGATGAAGACGCTGATGATATCGATAAGCTTATCTATCGTGGTCCTTGTCCAAATTACTCAGCTAAGCCACGAAAGACTAAGATCTCCAAGCGTCTTGACCCCAATGCCAAGCCAAAACGCACCTCTAAAAAGACCAAGGAGCTTGACGCTCTCATTACTGAGTAGGCGTGTACTCACAGCAAGTTAAGCTACAGAGTACAAATGCTTAGCAATTGAAGATGGCTACGCCTTAGATGCTGATAATTGCTCTTATCTAGCCGTGTCTAAGTCAGATGAGCATGCATTTGAAGCATTGAGATTACGTGATGAGGCGTGGCTAAGTGCAAAGTCTTATTGTGCGAGCAAATACAATCGTATGGATGTTTGATTAACGTTAGCTATGTGGCTCGCATCTAAAAGCATGGTCGTTGCGCTTAAATGTAAAGCTGTACTGCCGCATTGACTGAAAGCTGAGCCAAGAGAGTAGGCTAGGTAGTTCTTGGTCATACGTGCATAGCCATAAGAGAGTGCTACCTCTAATACATGGGAAAAATTGAGTATAGGCCTTGGTAGCTTTGGGTGGTCTGTCCAAATGCTAAAATAGCCACAGTCGGGTGAGTAGGCAGAAGTTAGCAAGCAGGACGAGTAAGTAGTGTCGAAGGTAAGGTTTTGAGCGAATTTGCGTTGAAACGTTGCTAAGTGATGCATGGAACTTTGTCCAAGAGCTGTTTTATAGCGCTTGCGATAGCAACATTTGGATTGGGATTTGAAGAGCTGATTAATTTCTTTGCCTGGAGTGTGAGATCGTGGCACTTAATTATGGGCAGTGGCTCTAAATTATGATGTAAATGACGGCGGATGATGGAACTTAGTGGCCGGTTCTTGGCGTTATAGAGCAATTTACAGCACAGTTTTGAGACAAGGTTGGGCTTTTTGACTATGTCTTATCAAATGTGTAATAGTCTATGGTACATTGCTTTTAAGCTTGTAAGGCATTGTGCGCGAAGATCTTGCCTCTTGTAGAGAGATTATTTTTGCTCAGATCAGTGCACAGCCTTTAAAGAGCACCGCGCTAGGTGCTAAAATACAAACCTAAGACACCGCTTTACTGAATGAAATCAGCGACTCCTTGTTACTGTAGATAGGAGCCCCGTAGCGGTGCCGGGCTTTAGTTGCGGCAACTACCGATTTTTATAGGAGTTTCTTGATGATTGGTATTGTAGTAGTTTCACACAGCAGCAAGGTTGCTGAGGGCATCTGTGACATGGTTAAGCAGATTAGCAGCCGTGACGGTGCTGAGATGCCGATCTACCCTGCTGGCGGTAACGCTCAAGGCGGTTTAGGCACTGACCCTCAGAAGGTTCTCGATGCTATTAAGCTTGCAGATCAGGGCGAGGGCGTAGTAGTTTTAGCTGACTTAGGTTCAGGCGTTATCAGCTCACAAGCAGCTATCGCAATGCTTGAGGAGCCACTACGTTCACGCGTTAAGATCGCTGATGCTCCTATCTTAGAAGGCGCTGTAGGCGCAGGCGTTGAAGCAGCTGCAGACGGCGAGTCTACCTTAGAACTCGTTATCTCCACTGCTGAAGGTGCACGTCAGCTTCATAAGAAGTAATTTGAGTTTATAAACTCATACTTCACAAAACCCGCTTTCTTAACTGACAGCGGGTTTTTTGTTATATGCAGCACCATTTGTCTCACTCAGACAAAAAGCTATGGCCATTAGAATAAGGCCACTTAGCACGCTTGCTGTAGTAGCTTGCTCAGTATGTGCCATCATGCAAGTTCATGGGGCAGATGAATGTGCATATCAAGCCCACACATTTATAGACTCTATCAAGGGTTATAGTTTTGCCTAGACAGTCACAACATACTACTGGCACTGCAACCTTAGTCTTAGTGGGAAGTAAGCGGGTCTTGATGAAATACGGCTAGTCAAAGTGCTGCACTAATGCCTGTAAGTGTAGAGTAGCCGCCTTTTTGTAGAAGGAATTGGATATGAAGAAGAAAGTAGCTTTTGTGTGCGTACATAATTCTTGTCGCAGTCAAATCGCTGAGGCATTTGGCAAAATGCTCGCTGCCGATGTGTTTGAAAGCTATTCAGCAGGTACTGAAACTAAACCTGCTATTAACCAAGATGCTGTACGCTTGATGAAGAGTTTATATGGTATAGACATGGAAAAGACTCAGTACAGCAAGCTACTTGATGATATTCCTGCAGTGGATATAGTGATCACCATGGGCTGCAATGTACAGTGCCCACATCTGCCTTGTGAGCATCGAGAAGACTGGGGCCTTGATGATCCAACTGGTATGTCTGATGAGGTATATGAGCAGACTATCGAGGCGATTAAGGTAAAGGTCTTAGAACTTAAGCAAAGGCTTGAGGCAAACAAGTAAGACAAGAACGCGGCCAAGCAAGAGGGCAATATCTGAATGCCTCACTATGGCCGCTGCAGTCACATCAAATAGTAAGCTTTCTAGCTTTGCAAGGTTTATTGCTCTGCTCGGTGCTTGCACTCGCCTTTACGCACTTCACGAATGACCTTGCATGGATTGCCAACTGCCACCACATTTGCAGGGATGTCTTTAACTACCACTGAGCCGGCTCCAATAATACTGTTGTCGCCAATGGTGACGCCAGGGCACACAGTGACATTGGCTCCTAACCATACGTTTTTGCCAATAGTTACAGGCTTATTGAATTGGTAGCCAAGGGCTCTAAGCTCAGGATCTTCTGGATGGCTTGCAGTGGCAATGACGCAGCGTGGCCCGATCATAGTATTGTCACCAATAGTGATGAAGGTATCGTCAACGAAGCAAGCATCGTAGTTAACGTAGACATTGTTGCCTAGAATTAGGTGATTGCAGCCAAAGTTTGAGCGCATAGGAGCCTCAATAAAGCAGCCCTCACCAATAGACCAGCACATCTTACGTAATAGCTCTTCACGATAGTCTACAGCATCGTATGGTGATGCATTAAAGTCGTTAATGTACTTAAGGCAGCTACGCTGAGCATCAAAGAGATCAGGATCGTTTGGACCATAGACCTCGCCATTATGCAGGTATGGAAATAGTGTCTTGGTATCTAAAAACATTTAAAGCACCTTATATCAGTAATTCATCACGCAGGGTAAGGCATGGTTGCTCAATTAAGCCGTCGATGCCTGAAAATCAAGTCAAAACCGACCAGCTAAACCGCAGCATCATCAGCAAAACCGAACATACCATTCAAGTTACAAGCTCAAGTCACGTAAGCAAGATAAGGCAGCGCATAAACATGGCCTGCTATGTACAGCAGGTAGCAAAGCTATCTTGCAGTTGCTGCAGTTAGATGTGCCCATATTGCATCCTAGCAAGTAAGCAGCATAGCTATTCAAGCCTATGCAGTGCAGTCTATCAAAGTTAGTCACAGCAAGTGCTATCTATGCACTCAGACATAGGCTGTCCCATCTTAGCAAGCAGAGCAGGATATAGATGGTATGGGTCATGAGCTCATTAAGTATGCAACAGGAGTACTGCTGAAAAGTACACAATCTGGCACTCAATATACAGCCAAATGACCTTTTAAAATTTAAAGATGGTGTGACTTGGGCTTAGTAAAGTGCTGCTAAAGAAATAACGTGTCATAAGCTTTGAGCAAAAGATAATATAGGCAACTGCAGTAGTACAAGGCATCAAAGCGCATATAAACGCATCAGCAAAGAGGCATATGCACCAATAAGTACAAGCTACTATACACATGCTTGAGCGGCCAACGGTGCATGACTAAGTCTTAGCTAATTGTTTAGGACTAGTATGTATTCATAACAACAGGACATTGCACATGGGTATGGCCGCTGTAAGACGATTGAGAGAGTCGCAAGTACGTAGTCATACTCGTGGGTTCTAAACGAATTTAAGCCAAGCTCTTAGCAGGTACATATTTATGCTGAAATTGAGCAAGGCTTGGTCTAAGGAGCAATTAACAGTTTTGAAAAATATA
>NZ_CABTML010000042.1:0-41920 GCF_902485895.1 uncultured Anaerobiospirillum sp.
CCATAATCTAACCGCCTATTCCGTGTTTGCAGGCTTCACCATAATCCATCCGCCTATTCCGTGTTTGCAGGCTTCACCATAATCCATCCGCCTATTCCCTGTTTGCGCCAACATCCCTGTCACCACTAATGTCATGCATCCTATATAGCGGCATGTACGACATACAGAGAGAGGTAGATTTATTAATTTGATCGCGCCAGGATTACTCTAAACGGCTTATAAATCACATCTTTTGTTGGATTTAGTTTTGTATTGAAGTTTGATGTAGAGCAAATTTTTAAAACTTTCATGCATTATGAAAATTTTTTCCATATAATAGATCTATAATCATCTTTGATTGATGAAAATTTGTAACATCGCCAAATTTATCTGATTTGTTACAACTTTTTGTCAAACGCTGAGGGTAACTCCTCGAGAAAGGTTTCAATGCAAACTTCACAATACACAAAGTTTAATGTTACTCCTCTTTTGGCAGTAACCAATTTGTTTCAGGTCTTCATGCGGGCACTTTGATAACGTTCTATTCGCTTAGAACGGCTAGTTGAGTGTACTCGCTTCACTCATATGGAAACGCAGTATGCACATACTAGAAGCTCTCGAACAAGCTAAGCCTAATATGACCAAATCAGACCTTGCTGTGATGAACTACATCCAGGCCAAAGGTTTAGAAGTTTGTAATGCGCCTATCTCAGAGATGGCTAAAAGCTGTGGCGTCTCACATGCAACTATCACCAGATTTGTTAGAAAGTTTGGTTATGAATCACTGCAGGCTTTTAAGATTGCGCTAGCTAAAGAGGTCGGATCTGGTGAGAACATCGGACATCTGATCTCTGTAAACATTGCCTTAGATGAAAGTTCAGAGGACACAGTAAGCAAGCTTACGCAGCTTATGACTGATACCATCAGACGGACTGCTAAAGGTATCGATCATAAGAGTCTTGCACGTATTACCTCTTTCTTCTTTAAGGCAAACCGCGTGTACTTTATTGGCAAAGGTAATAGTGGCTTTGTTGCTGCAGACAGTGCCTTTAAGTTCAATCGCATTGGAATAGATTCACGTGCTTTTATTGAAACTCATGAAATGCTCATGATGTGTTCAATGCTCAAACGCCGTGATTTGCTCGTTGCTTTCTCTAACTCAGGAACAACTCCTGAGATCATCAAGGCCTGCGAGCTTGCTAAACAAGAAGGCTGCAAGATCTTCGGTATAACAGCTGACAAAGACAGTGCGCTAGCCAAGATGTCTGATGAGAGTCTCTTCTATGAGATCAGAGAGACGTTCTTAGACTCTGGCTCTATTTACTCTAAGGCTGCAGTTATTTTCATTATTGATCTTATTTATACCGAGCTTTGTAAAAAGCTAGGACAAGATGCAATTGATGCAAAACAAAAGACTGGCAGAGCGATCAGCGCTTTTTGCAATCCGCGTTTACTATCAGTTGCAACACTAGCCAACGAGCTAGAGGATCACAATCATGCCCATAACGCTCAAGAGGCTGATGAGCATGGTAATGCCGATGGCAAAGGTGCGCACTTTATGCGTAACATCCTCTACGCTGATGACTAGAACAAGCTCACGAGAAATGAGCTTTTATAACAATCATTAATCTAGCGCATACGTATGCCAAGCAAGGTTAACAAACAAGTTATATATCAGCCTCATATCAATGTGAGGGTGTATACTTAGCTGTAGACTGCCAAAAGGACTTTGCGCCATGTTTACTAACTAAACAGCAGTTGCAGCTGAAATTAAGTAACTAAGCTCTGTGATCTTTTAGATTCATATACACACACAGTGCTATTAAGCTTTGTTACTTTAGCCGCCACTAAGATGCATGGTGAATTTAAAATAACCAAGCTAGACGGCAGATTTCATTAGGCTTCACAACTATCAAGGTACTACGCTTATGTAGTCTTTAGTGCGCTGTAGATTGCCTGCTAAACTTTTTATGATTTTCGACTAGGAGATTAAAATGCGTATTTATCGTGCCAGCAACTATGAAGAGTTAAGCCGTAAAGCCGCAAACATCATTTCTTCTCAGGTTATCCTCAAGCCTGATTGCGTTTTAGGTTTAGCTACTGGCTCCAGCCCTATTGGCACCTACAAGCAGCTGATCGAGTGGTACAAGAAGGGCGATCTGGACTTCTCTCAGGTTAAGACCGTAAACCTCGACGAGTACCGTGGTCTTGGCAAGGAGAGCGATCAGTCCTACGTTTACTTCATGCACCACAACCTCTTTGACCACATCAACATCAAGCCAGAGAACATCAACCTGCCAAATGGTAAGAACCCAGACGCAGTTGCCGAGTGCAAGCGTTATGACGGCGTTATCGAGTCCATGGGCGGTGTAGACATTCAGCTCTTAGGTATCGGCCGCAATGGTCACATCGGCTTCAACGAGCCAGCTCCATCTTTCGAGCGCAACACCCACTGCGTAGACCTAACCGAGAGCACTATCGAAGCTAACAAGCGCTTCTTTGCTTCTGCTGATGATGTACCACGTCAGGCTTACACCATGGGTATCGGTTCCATCATGATGGCTAAGACCGTATTACTCATCGCTTCTGGCAAGGACAAGGCTGAGGCTATTAAGAACACCATCCAGGGCCCAATCACCCCAGAGTGCCCAGCTTCTGTGCTCCAGTTACACCACGACGTAATCATCGTTGCTGACGACGACGCTTTAAGCCTCGTTGACTAATGTCTAGCTAGACGCAAACTTAAGTCTAACTTTTCATTAAGGGCATCGTCCCTATCTAAAAGGCCCGTATCCTACGATACGGGCTTTTTCATTTCAAAACTCTCCTGCCACCACATCCTGCCCAATTATCAACAAACCTTTCACACCGTCTATAACCAGCATATTTTCAATTGGCAAAACTAATAGCCCTACATAAGTATAACTATGCTTAAGCAAGAAACAGTTTCTTAAAACATACGCTTAAGCATATAATTATGTTAAATCTTTGTATCTATACAAACCAAAATATCTGATTTTTACTTGATTTTGGCGGTTTTGACATGAATCCAGTTAAACCATCAAGATACATATGAAATATATCCCATAAATTTATGACATATCTGCTCTTTCTTGATATTATTTGCTCACTTTTCACCCATAGTGGCTATCAATCAAACATGAGCAGTATCTATTCTTTCTTTGGCGGTTTGTTTGAGGATCATGTCTCTCAGACAATCACTATCCTTATCTTCATCGCTTTCTTCGTCGGCATGGTATGCCATGCTCTTAACATACAGCAACGCTTCAAAGAGTACATCCCAGCTTTCATGACGGCTCTGGGTATCCTTGGTACCTTTATCGGCATTGTTTATGGTCTCAAAGACTTTGATCCTGAGAATATCGACGATAGTATCCCATCATTACTCAATGGCCTAAAGACTGCCTTTAATACCAGTATTGTAGGTATGGGCGGCACTATCCTATTTAAGCTCTTAACTTCATTTAAAGTGCGTAAAGACAAGGTTGAGGAGATCCCAGAGGATGAGGATCTCGCTCCTGAGATCTTAAAGACCATGAAAGATCAGTCTGACAAGTTTGAAAAGCTGATTCTTGCAATTGGTAGTGATGGTGATAACTCTTTGCTTTCACAAACTCGACTCTTACGCTCTGACCTGTCTGACCAGTCCAAATCTAGCCTCTTAGAGTTTAAAGATTTTAGAAAAGAGCTCAGCGAGCAGCTCGAGCTATTTATCGAGAAGATGTCACATGCTGCATCTGATCAAATTATTGAGGCCTTAAAGAACGTAATAACCGACTTCAATAATAAGCTTACTGAACAGTTTGGTGAGAACTTTAAACAGCTGAACGAAGCAGTTGGTAAGCTGGTAGAGTGGCAAAAAGAGTATCGTGAGCATCTCATTGAGCTTGAGAACAGATATAAGGCTGCAGTAGAGCTTCTAGAACAAAGCAAAGATGCCATGGTAACCATTGCTGACACTACCCAAGCCATACCTAAGACCATGGATAACCTTGATAAGCTTCTTACCGCTCAACAAGTCCAAATTGATGATATGGATCATCACATGGAGACTATGGCACAGACTCGCGAAAAGGCTGTTCAAGCAGTTCCTGAGATTCAAAAGTGCGTTACTACCATGACTGAAGAGCTCAAGTCATCTATCAACACCGTCTCTGAAGACATTGACTCTGCAGTAAAGAACTTTAGCGAGCAGACCAAATCTACGTCAGAAAGCCTCAAGAGCTCAGTAGATCAATTATCCCAAGATCTTGTTTCTAATGTCGGCAAGGCTTCCGATGGATTCAAGACTTCTGTAAGCTCACTATCCGATGATCTCAAGGCATCTGTCGGCACTGTTTCTGAGAGTCTCAAGACTTCTGTAAACTCACTGTCCGATGATCTCAAGGCCTCTGTCGGCTCTGCTTCTGAGGGTCTCAAGACTTCTGTAAGTTCACTGTCCGATGATCTAAAGTCATCTGTCACAACTGTTACCGCTGGCCTAGTTACATCAGTTGGCTCTTTATCAGACAACTTGAAAACATCTGTACAGACAGCATCAGATAAGATCGTTACAACGGTTGATGAGGCTGCAAACGGTATGAAATCAGCAGCTAATGACTTTAGTAGTCATGCCAAGGCAACATCAGATGCCTTAGCTTCAACATCTGAGGAAATTCTGAACAACTCTAAGAATCTCGGCGTAAACATGAATAACTTCAACACCGAGACCAAGGCTGCTATCGACAACACAATAGCCGCAATTAAGCAATTACAGCAGCGTCTGGTGGAGACAGGACAGTCAGCTTCTTCAACTATTGAGTCTACATACAATACATTTAGCAAAACTGCCGAGAAGATGGCCTCCGATGCTTTAACCACTGCAGAGTCAACTATAAAAACTAATATGTCTAAAGTTAACGATGCTGTTGACCAAATTGCACTTCACGTTCATGATGAGATAAAGAAAGAGATAACACATTTTGATGATGCAATGACTCGTGAACTCAACAGTGCGCTGAACTCATTAGGCTCTGCATTGGCAACCATTGCTAACACAATTGCAGATCGCTATGAACATGCAACCAAAGAGGGCTCCAGATTTTGAGTAAGTTATTCTTGAGAAAGGGGCTAAGCAATAGCACCACTGAAAAAGACGATGTTGAACATTGGGTTAGCTCATCAGATCTAATGTCAGGACTCATGATGGTGTTTCTCTTTGTAAGTATTGCCCTCATGAGACACGCATATGAGCAACGCAATCAGATGCGTAACATTGCTGTGGCATATGAAAATACACAATATGCCATCTATTACTCATTGATGGATGAGTTTCGAGATGACCTGCCTAAGTGGAGTGCCAAGATTAATCGCGAAACACTTTCGGTTGAGTTCACTGATATATCTATTCTCTTTGAATTTGGCTCAGCTAAGTTAAAGCCTGAATTTGAGGAGATTCTCAATGACTTCTTCCCAAGATATATGAGAAGACTAGAGGAGTATCGCGACAGCATTCAAGAGATCCGTATTGAGGGTCACGCTAGCTCCTACTGGAGCTCTAAAGCCTCTGAAGATGAGGCTTATGCAAACAATATGATCCTGTCGCAAGAGAGAACCAGATCTGTACTATTCCATGTTCAAACCATGCCTGAACTATCAGAACAAAAGACTTGGATGAAAAAGCACATAGCGGCAATAGGATTTTCCTCAAGCCATATTGTTACAGACACTGAAGGCAATGAAAATGCTGATGCTTCACGAAGAGTTACCTTCAGAGTTCTGACTAATGCCGATAAGCAGCTACAGCGCATGTTGAGTGAAAGCAATGAAACTTAACAATAAGTTTGACGCCTTATGGAAAGCTGTAAGGCGCATTACAGAGAAAACTACTGACTTTAACTTAACTATTGAGTCGACTTGGGAAGATACTGAGTATGAGCGCATAGCTGCTGAGCTAAAAGCTGGCAAGAACATTGAACTCAAAGATATCGAAACAATTGATGGCTTGCTAACTTACAAGGGTCAACACGTCCTGTTATACATCCCTGATCACGGTAGGTATATCGAGGGCGTAATCAACGGCACATCTACGGGCAATAAGTTTCACGTCGCTGACTGCGACAAGCTTGATGAGATGAGGTCGAGGAAAAGGTTTGAGCGCTATATAGCTACTACAAACACTTCCGGTGAGTTTAAGATTGCTGGTTTTTTAAATAATGATCCTAGCCGGCAAGTCGAAATCACTAAAAGACTATGCGTATGTAAGCTTTGCCTAAATAAACTTGATTACCAGGGATACAAATACGCTGGTGCACGCAAAACTTCAATCTATGAATCCTTTGATCTCAATGAGTTCTTTGAGACTTACTCTACAAAGTTTAAGAATCTTCCTAGTAGATCAAATGTAGCTAAGGATATGGCTGTATATCCAAAAGATTGGGCCAGTATTTCTGAAAATGTCAGAACTAAATCTGGTTGGTGCTGTCAAGGTTGCGGTGTAAATCTAAGTGAGCACAAGAACCTATTACATACCCATCATATCAACGGCAACAAAAATGACACAAGGCCGAGCAACTTAATAGCTTTGTGCTCTTTATGCCATAAAGAACAGCCTAGCCATGAGCGTATCTACATAGATCCTAAAGATCAAGAAAAAATAGAAAGCTTAAGGGCCAAACAAGGTCTTACTTTTTCTAAACGTGAATGGGAGCGAAAACTAGCTAAAGCCCCTCAAACACTACGCGTATGCCTGCAGCATTTCATGGTTCCAGGTTGGCCTGCACCAGAACTAAAATATAGTCTAGCTGAAAGAACTTTTGATGCAGCATGGCCAAGCAAGAAGGTAGCTATAGATCTTAATACAAGGATTAGCTATCAATTCAAAGATTGGACAGTTCTATCATCTACTAATGCTATTGCATATAAACTAGAATGATTGAAGGTAGCAACAAAGCCATTACACATATCTAACACGCCTTTACATGTTTTGACTCTATGAAAGGCGTGTTAATACTCAGAACGTCCAAATTGGCTTTAGAGTTCCTACTACGTATCTGCTTGGGATTGGGCCGTAATAGCGGCTATCAAAGCTGCCTGCATAGTTGTTTAGGAGTAGAAGCTCATATTTAGGCAACACCATGTCCTGCAGCATCACAGGCATTGCACGGCCCTCTCCATCGATTGCATATGGCTTGCTGTTCTCAAGCAAGATACCATTGACGAAAATGCCTTCTGAGGTAAATCTAACCTCATCACCAGAAATCGCCTGAATATACTTTCCCACAGGTGCATAGCCGCCCTTGCACTTGCCACTGGCGATGTAATTGCGCTCATAGGCAAGCTTAGCTACCTCATCTGGTAGGCACGCTAATACGAGCATGCCACGCTCTAGGCTATAGTCACTACCTCTCTTAGCATCGCGCTCTGCAACCGCACCATCAAACCTGCCAGTTGTATCAGATAAAGCAGCCGTGTCACTACTATCTGTAGCCGCCACTGCACTACCATCCTGCATAGCATCGCGGTTATCACTAAAGGCAAATGGGTTGAGTCCTGGCTTATGGATATAGGTAATTTTATACAGACCGTAAGGCAATGACTCGGACACATTAAAGTACAGCTGAAAATAACTAAGCGCAGCATTCATGGCTAGGCTTGCCACGAAGATAACTCCTGCCAAGACTAAAAAGACCTTGCCAATTGTTGACCTTAAGCGCTTAGAAGGTGCGCTTTTGAGCTTATGGTTATGGCTAGAGCTTGTGCTTCTACTTGAGCTTGATGAATGACTTTCTGTGACTGCAGAGGCTTTGGTGGCAATGTTAGTTGCAATCTTTATATTAGAGACAGTCTTAGAACGTATAAATGGTCGATGTTGGTAAAACTTGGCGTTAAGGAGAGATTTGCTGCATTTACGCGGTGTCAAAATCTTGAAAGGGGATCTAGAGGAGGTAAGCATTGATGCACTCTATAAGGAGGAAAGCGCACAGAACTTCGATTTGCCTTGCCAGGCTTGTATTTTAGGAGAATAACATCTCTTTAATATCAGGCAGCGTGATTAGCCTTGTGATTCGATGTTGCTTATCGGATCAAGCGCAATCTACCAAACAAGTCTACAAATTGAAGATATCTTCTATTTGGGATAGAGGTAGAGCTGTATTTGGAGTAAATGCTGTCGGAGTAATACATACCAACAGTCTAGTAAGGAAATGATCAAACCACTAATCAAAAAGATCAGTTATACCCATCAATAAAATGACAATGGAGTTTGAAGCACAAATCGAAGTTCTCAGCTTATATAGTTTAACATGCAAATCTTGTGACAACATATGCAATACATCAATTCTTATTGACACATTTTTACAAGTAGCTAAGCATACGGCTATTAAATAGCTATATACTGCCTATATGTTGCATCATTCCATGACAATTGAAGAGAATTTCATGGTTTAAAATCAGATCGTCTGCCACGACAAACATAAAACATATCTAACACAGCCATCGTGTTAAAACACGCTTGCCTATCGAAGTAATAACTAACACGGCAGAACTTGCCAAGCTTGCTGATATAGCTATTAGTATTAGAGCAATTAAATACTGCTGTGACTTGTTACTTCATATCTTATTGGCATGAGAGAACTGCAGAGGATTGTGTACAGACAGATAAGACTTGGATTGAGTTAAGAGTGGGATGAGTAAAGTGCAGAGGTATCTGCTTTTTGAGGGGTATTAGTGCTTGCATATAGTTAGCCATGGCTAACTATATAGGCAAAATAAAACAGACCGAAGTCTGTTTTATTTTTTAAGGACATCATCTAGACCACTAAAATACAGGGTTTGCACTGCCTAGCAGTGCTATTGCGCCATGGATGGCAATGACATAGCATTTACGCTCAATTCCATCCCTGGCACGAGTCGTCACCCTGCTTGTTGGGATAGAGAATGCGATCTAGTCGCGGCAAGCATTGAGCAATGCTAAGTAGCTCACCCTGTATTAATCGTTTCTTAATGAGCAGCAGGGGTATAGTCTGCTGCTCCATAGGTTTTCGTTGATAAACCTTAAGTACAATCTGTAACACAGACCGTTTTAACAAATCGGCTTAAACCGACCTGTTATTAGAACTGGTAACGAACACCAGCAGAGAATACGTTCTCAGCGTAGTTGCCGCCAGCTAAAGAAGCGAAGTCCTTGCCACTTGCATCCTTAGAGTCATCGGTGCCAGCATCGAAACTTGCCTCAGCCCATACGTTAACCTGTGGGTTGAGCTGCCAGTTTACATATACAGGAACGGTCTTAGCCTTAACCTTAGCAGCATCCTGCTTGTATTCCTGAGCTAAGAAGCCAGTACGTGCAGAAATGCCGTTAGCAAATGAGTAGCCAACTACAAACTCGTAACCAGTTACGGATACCTTGTAGCCATCGGTGCCAGCCTGAAGGCTATTTACGTCAAACTCACGCTCGTGGTATACAGCACCAACATAAGGGCCTAAGTTTAAAGAACCCCATGATAAGCCAACTGCATACTGATCATATGAGTCATAGATTAAGGTTGCGTTAGGAGCCTGAGGAGGGGTGCTTGTATTATCTGTGTTATTTAAGGAATCAGCGAACTCAACCTTCTCGTAACCAGCACGAACTGCGATTGGGCCGAATACAACGTCTGGAGAGGTGTAACCGAGAGCTAAAGCAACACCGTAGTCAACGTCGGCGATCTCGCCTAACTCGTGAGCGCCGTCAACGTGAACGCCAGTGCCAGGTAACTCTACAGAAGCCAGAACGTCAAAGCCGTTGCCGGACCAGCTGTACTGAACCATAGCCTCACGCTTGTCGTCGTTACCAGCTAAACCGGTGCAGCCCCAGTCGTCGAAGATATCAGTCTGACCGATAGCGTACTTAATAGCAGGCTCAAAAGTACCTAACTTAACCTGACCAGCCTGAGCGAAGTCAAAACCGAGCCACATGTAACGAGCGTCGAACTGTGGGTGACCGTTGCCGTCAGAAGCGTCCCACTCCATCTTTGCAAAAGCAGCGATGTCGCCGTAAACCTGGGTACGCATGTCAAAGCCAAGACGACCTGAACCAACAGCAGTAGCGTTCTGATCAAGAGTGCCATCGGTGCCAGTGAAGTCAGCGTTGCCAGTCTTGTCAGAGTAAACAACAGCCTGAACACGACCGTAAACAGCTAAAGAGGTGCCGTCCTTGTCATAAACAGTAACAGCAGAAGCGGTTGAAATTGAAGCAGCAGCTAAAGCAGCAACAGCTAAAGCTAAAAATGACTTCTTCATAATTTTTATCTATCCCAATTATCTTATAAAAAGAAAGTGTGAACGTGTTCTGTTCACGTGAGACACTATACCACTATTGAAAGAAAAATTTGCCACTATGACCAATTGAGTGACGACGCTCTTAAAAAGAAACCATTGGCATCAAAACCAACTTATGTATAAACCGCTTATATTTGCGATTTACTGATGCATTAGCGTAGCTTATATACACAAACATTATTGCCATAAATGGCCATTGATGCTTGTATGACAACTATCGGTTTAACATAAATTTTAGCCAAATCTTACATTGCAAATTACTTTTATCATGGCTACAAATGGCTTATATATCGAGTTTGTATCTTGTATACAATCAAGTTTCGTGGGGTTCCATAAAAATTTGTGATGCAACGCAAATTTTTGACATCATTCATGACAGCAACGCCTTTTTAATGTCAATAAAAACGCTTTTGACTGTCTAAAGTTCCCTGGTTGCACATTTATGTTCCATTGCTGTCACAACTTGGGCACAAGAGTGCACGATTTTTGATGTCGAAACTCTTTATTTTTAACTCACATCTACACACACATGTTGTTACTTTGTAACTATATATTATTAGCTTACATCTACACACACATGTTGTTACTTTGTAACTATATATTATTAGCTTACATCTACACACACATATAGCTACTTTGTAACTCTTTATTTTTAGCTTACATCGACACACACATGTTGGTACTTTGTAACTCTTTATTTTTAGCTAACAGCGATACACATTTTGGTACTTTGTATGTCTTTTTATAGCGCTTGATTATCTTTGGGATGTAGTGTCGTGTACTTTTTGGGCTGAATCTAAAGTTTGTTGTGGGTTGATGGTGTCCTGTAGTTGATTCTCAAAGGTACCGCCGCCTACTGCAGTCATGAGTTTGATAGTAGCAATTAACAGATCTTTGTGAGCCATAAGGTTCTTGTTCTTGGCACTACGCAGACTGTCTGCAGCATCTAAGAGCTCACTTAAGGATGCACCACCCAAACGATAGCGTTCTTCTATACGCTGGTAATTACGTTCGGTGAGTTCTAATTCCTGTTTGTAGCTACTAAAGAGCAAGTCTTGATTGCTAAGCTCATTAATTCTGTCAGAGACTTCTTTTACCGCTGTAATAAAGCCATTGGCAAAGTCTAGTCGCGCCTGATCCTTTTTGACAAATGTTCCCTCCCTTTGTATAGAGAGCTGATTGAAGTTCAAGAAAGGAAAGGTGATCACAGCACCAAGGGCTCCTACTGGATCGGTAAAGAATCTAGTTAATGAAGTAGAGTCAGCACTGTTAAGTCGTGCAGAGATATTAAACTGCGGATAAAAGTTGCTAGTGGCCTCATCTGTATCAGCATAGGCTGCTCTCAACTTAGACTCGTATGACCTCAAGTCTGGTCTCTGCTTTAATAAAGCTGATGGAATAACGGTAGCTACTTTTACCTTGGCTGCTGAGTACAAGGCATCAGCTTTTATGTCTTTTTCTGCGTCAACCTCTGTAAAACGCGAGGCTAAGGCATTTAGCGCATTACGTGCTGAGGTAAGTGAATATGCAGCGTTATAAAGAGCTTGTTCGTTGATCTTGTGATTGACCATGGCTTGATCATACTCAAGACCATCTGCAGCGCCCTGCCTAAGCATCTCACTAATGAGCTCTAAGCGCTTTTGAGAGGTGGCTAGCTGCTCTTTGGCCAACTTAAGATTCTCTATGGCATACACATAATTCCAGTAATACTCAGCCGTACGTTCAATCATGGTTAAACGCATGGCTTGGTAATCATATGCACTAGCCTTGAACCTTTCATAAGATGCTCGAGACTGAGCACTCAATCTGCCAAAGAGATCTAACTCATATGAAAGTGAAAGACTGCTATTCGATCCTTTCATAGTTTTCGAGCTCTGACTTAAGTCCTTAGTTGCAGAAGCTCCTAGAGATGCTGATGCATCAGGATGATAATTGGTATTCGTAAGCTGTAGAGCAAGCTCGGCACTTCTAAGGTTATTATATGCAGTAATGAGCTCGTAATTATTGGCAAGCACCGTCTCAATCATCATGGTGAGCTTGTCATCGCCAAAACCTTTATAAAAGTCATATTCAAGATTTGACTGCTCGGACTCGCCTGTCAGCGCCCGCTCTCCTTTAGCAATGGCTGATACCTCATTATTGATGCTGCCGTAGCTTGCAGGCGCTTTAAGTTGCTCTTGATACTCAGTTTCCATAATTGAACATGAGCTAAGCAAAACACTACTTAAGAGTAATGCAGCTTTGCTAGCGGTTGCCTTGCCTTTATTTAGCATGTTCACTCCTTTGGAAAACCAATACATCCACTGTTTGCTACTGCTTGCTTTGCCTTAAACAAAAGCGTTAGTTGCATTATGGACGTTTTTCTATAGCTAGAACTTAGAATGGTCTTATAACAATGCAAAACGGTCTGAGCTGAGGTACCAGGATTATCCTGAACCAAGGCGTCAGACCGCATTTATGGAGCAATCTCGGCAAGGTGGTTTGGATTGCTTTTTTTTTTCAAATACTTAAAGTGCTTGTTGGCTACTTAGCTTCGTTTGTCTGTGCTACCTGCTCTACTTCATTGCTATTTTGTTGTTCTGACCAGAGTTTTTCGAGGGCCTCTTGGTCATGGAAGATTGGAGCAATAGTGCTGAACTTATGGTCGTAGTTATCAATAGGACTCAGTCCTTGACGCTCACGCTGATAGCTTTCAATTACTGCAGGTAAATAGGCTTCCCATAATGGAGGCTCAATAGCAAAGACCTCTTTAATCTTTTCACAGCTAAGGCGGCTATCAAATGGACGCTTGGCTTTGGACTTAAACTCTTGACTACTGATTGGCACAACCGAGACTTCATGAGGGATAGCATTCATCTTGATTGCATGATCGAAGATAACTCTAGCAAACTGATCCCAGGTAACTGCGTCAAAGCCACAGTAGTGGTAAATGCCCCACTCATTAAAGTCTTTGTCATCAAGAAGTCTATCTGCAATCTTGGCAATACAGTCTGCTAAAGATTGGGCTGGAGTTGGATTACCTAATTGATCGCACACTACAGCAATCTCAGTTTGCTCTTGTGCCATGGTCAGCATGGCCTTTACAAAGTTGCTGCCAAACCTACCGAATATCCATGAGCTTCTTAAAATGATGTACTTGCACAAAGAGTTTTGTACATAGGTCTCACCCTCAATCTTGCTCTTGCCGTAAATGCACTCAGAGTTTACTGCGTCATCTTCATTATGAGGGTAGTTCTTATCATCATCAAAGACGTAGTCAGTTGAAATATGGATAAGCGGGATGTCATTGGCGTGAGCTGCAATAGAGAGATTTCTTGCACCAATGGCATTAACGTTATAAGCCTGAGCAATTTCTTCTTCAGACTTCTCTACGTTAGTAAAGGATGCTGCATTGATAATCAGATCAGCTTGGCTCTCTTCAATAGCACTGAGCACAAAATCTTTATTGGTTATATCTAAAGTACTGTGATTAGCTGAGACAACCTTATGTCCTTTCTTGAGTAGCTCAAACTCAATCTCAGTTCCAACTTGTCCTTGAGAACCGGTTAAAAAGATTGTTGCCATGCTTATATATCCGTGAACAGCTACTACTTATGATCCCTCAAGCGCATGCATGAGGTTCCCACCTTTGCTTATGGGTATGGCATCAGGCGCTGCCTACTAACTTATTACAAGCTAGTCTAATTAATAGCTTGTGCCTGATTACATCACAAGAAAAGAAAGTGTTTTTAACCTAGCCCAGCTTCGTACGCTTTTGCATGGTAGTGGGCTAGTCTGTACTAAAAGTTTAGGTTTACCTTACCTTTAGTATTAATTACTCAGCCTTTTGAGATTTGCCGTCTTGGCCTAAAGCCACTAACTCAACTAAAGCCTTGGTTACCTCAAAGCTTGCATGCAGTGAAGGCACAGGCAGGCACTCGTAAATACCGTGGCAGTTAAGAGGGCCAGCGAAGATATTTGGACATGGCAGACCACGGCAGCTTAAGTTAGCACCATCGGTACCGCCACGCACCTTCATCTCAGTAAGCTTGATATTGGCACGGTCAAATGCAGCACGGCAGTAGTTTACGATGGCAGGTGACTCTTTAAGTACAGTCTCCATGTTCTCGTACTGCTTAACAAAGATTGCCTCACATGAACCTTGGCCATACTTCTCGTTAATCTTATCTACAGCCTGCTCAACAAAGGCATGACGACGCTCTAAGCCTTCCTTTTCAAAGTCTCTTAAAATCATCATGAGTTCAGCTTGTTCTACATTACCCATGGCATCATGCACGTGGTAGAAGCCTTGCTCATCTTTAGTAGTCTCAGGAGACTCCTCGTGAGGCATAAGGTCGATAAAGTCAGTCATCATTTTGATGGCGTTCTTCATCTTGCCGTAAGCAACTGCAGTATGTACTACCTTGCCATGGAAAATGATCTTGGCACCTTCAGCATTGAAAGTAGCAATGTCTAACTCGCCACGCTCGCAACCGTCGATGGTTACAGCAAAGTCACAGTCAATAGTCTCAATATCCAGGTACTTAGTAGATCTGCCAATCTCCTCATCAACTGAGAAGATAATGGTGATTGGGCCGTGAACAATACGATCATCGGCAAGACGCTCAGCTAAGTGCATGAGCACAGCAATACCTGCCTTATCGTCACCGCCTAATAAAGTAGTGCCATCGGTTACAACAATGTCTTCGCCTAAGTGGTTAGCAAGCTCTGGTGAAATGTTGTGATCGATAATAGCACCGCTATCAAGCTCAATACCCTCGCCTTTATAAGCAGTAACTAAAGAAGGCTTTACACCATCTGATGAAGCATCAGGAGCGGTATCTAAGTGAGCAAGTAAACAGAGCTTCTCTTTATTCTCGTAGCCATTGGTAGCTGGAATACGGGTGATGATCACACCCTCTTTAGTCTGAATAGGCTTTAACTTTAGCTTAGAAAGACGGCTTAATAAGTGAGCGCCTAAACGCAGCTGACCAGCACTTGATGGCTTGTCTTGGCTAGTAAAGTCAGCACGGGTGTCGTAGTCTAACAGTCCTACAAACTGCTTGAGTAAATCATCTTCCTGAACCTTCAACTCCAGAGCTTTAACATCACCCTTTTGCATTTGCTTCCTTCCTGTTAGCCAAAATTAATGATAAACACCTAAGCGTATCAGCATCTTATTGCATCAAAGTTTACTTAATGTAAGCCTTCTAGCTTGCCCAAGCCTAGTTAACCTTTGAAAATATTCATCTGCCAAGACTGCAACACGTCAGTCAGAGCATGTGCAAGATTGAGAGCATCCTATTATTCTAATCGATTGAGCCCAAAAGATCTTTGTTGTGATTTTTTATAGCCATTACAGACACGAAAAAGCCACACTCAATGAGAAACTGTAGCTTTTAGCAGTGACACTTTCTGTTACAGAGGGTACCTCAAAGTCTTAACTTAACCTCTTAAGCCCCGAGGCCCCAGCTTGGCCGAAATCAGACCTAGCTCAGACCAAACTCAAAACAAAATCATACCAAGCTCATAGCAAGGTCATATCAATCTCAGGTCTAGAGCATACTCAGTGCATACTACGCTCATTGAGATCCTTCTTTATGAGCGGAGTAGCTAGTCAGAATGCAGAGCCGTCTCTATAGGCATATTAGTAGTCTGATTAGATCATTCTTGCTTGATCTTGAGTTAGTGTTACTCGCGGGCTAAGGCATCAATTGGATTGAGTCTTGATGCAGAGCGTGCTGGCATAAAGCCAAAGACAATACCAATTACTGATGAAGTCATTACTGCAGCTATAACTGAGGTTAGTGAGTATGACAATACTATGTTTGGCGCAAAGTGCATGATGAGGTGACCTGCAATATATGACAGGACTACGCCTAAGAGGCCACCAATGAGACATACCATCACCGCCTCAATTAAAAATTGCGAGAGGATGTCTCCACGTCCTGCACCCACAGCCATACGAATACCAATTTCTTTAGTACGCTCAGTTACTGATACGAGCATGATGTTCATAACACCAATGCCGCCCACCACTAAAGAAATAACAGCAATAGCCGAGATCATTAAGGTGAAGGTACGGGTAGCATTTTCAATTGACTTCATAATGGTATCTGATGATTGCATAAAGAAGTCTTCTCTACCATGACGTGTCACCAAGATAGACTTGATGGCATTCTCTGCCACTGGTGCTGCAAAGCCATCGTTAATTCTAAGCACGATAGACGACAAATAGTTTTGGTTTACTAAGCGCGTCATTACCGATGTATATGGTATGAACACTGTTGGATTAGTGCCACGAATTACCCAAGAGTCACTCTTTGCTAGCACTCCAATAACTCTAATTACCACCTTGCCAATAATGATGGTCTTCCCAAGTGGGTCTTCAGTAGCAAAGAAGAGCTTGGCAGTGTTATCGTCAATCACACCAACTTGAGCGTTACTCTTAAGCTCTATCTCGTTAAACAAGCGTCCTTTTTTGAGCTCTAAACCATAGACCCTAAACATCTCACTTGAGACACCTTGAATCGTGGCATTGGCCTCTTTTTGTCCACGTCTAAGCAAGGCATTGGTTTGCACTGTAGCCGATACTGAATCGACAAATGGCTGCCCTTGCAGTGCATTTAAGTCACGCGGCGTCAGCGTCTGTATGCGTCCCCTTCTAACATCACCCATTCCTTGTCCAGGATAGACAGTAATGGTGTTAGTGCCCATAGCTGCAATGTTGGAAATAATCTGCTCTGATGCACCACGTGCTAGCGCCACCACAGTCACCACAGCCATAATGCCAATGATAATACCAAGCATGGTCAGCAAGGTACGCATACGATTAGATAGCATGGCTCTATAGGCCATCACAAAGGCTTCTTTGAATCTGTCTGTATAGGCATGCAACTTAAAGAGCCATGGATTACCTTTAGATCCATAAGCAAATAGAGTATCTGCAGTCTCTTGAGTACTCGTGCTTGTTGTGGCTGCAGCGGTGTTGGTTGCTACCCTGGTGTATTGCTCATCGTGCTCGTCATGACTTGACGCATGCATGCTACGATCATGACTGGACGCATGCTTGCTAGGATCATGACTTGACGCATGCATGCTAGGAGCAATACTTGCCTCATGCATGACAGGAGCATGGGTTTGCGGTTCATGGGTGCTTGTTACTTTGCCGCCTTGTGCATTGGCGCTTGACTCGTCATGACTTGAGACTTGCTCGCTTGCTTGTGTGTCTTCATTGGAGCCATCCATATGCAGCTCAAACTTGGCAGGATGTTCATTGATGACATCGGATGTGATATTGCCATCTTCAATGGAGATTACTCGCTTGGCACAAGCGGCGATGCGTGGATCGTGAGTAACTATGATGACGGTATGGCCTTGTGAGTTGAGCTCTTGCAAGGTGTTCATCACATCACGGCCTGACTTTGAATCAAGCGCACCTGTAGGCTCATCGGCCAAAATAATACGGCCACCATTCATCAGTGCTCTTGCAATCGAGACACGCTGTTGCTGACCGCCTGAGAGCTGCGCTGGACGATACTCAGAGCGATGTGAAAGACCTAAATCCTCAAGGAGCTTAAGCGCCCGCTCATCACGCTTTTTCTTAGGAACACCTGCATAAACCGATGGAACTTGTACATTCTCTCGTGCACATAAATGACCAAGTAAGTGGTAGCGCTGGAAGATAAAGCCAAAGAAGTCACGGCGTAAGGAAGTGAGCTCATCATGCAACATATTGTGGGTATCTTTACCCATAACAAAGTAATTGCCTGAGCTTGGTGTATCCAAACAGCCAATGATATTCATGAGGGTAGATTTGCCTGAGCCTGATGGGCCAATAATGGCCAGCATTTCCCCCTTACGTACACTAAGATTAATGCCGTGCAGTACCTCTACCTCGGCATCTCCTGACATATATGCACGGCGTACATTTTTAAGCTCAAGCAGCACTTCAGAGCATGCTAAGCGCTGATCTAATGACTCCGCGCTTTTATCAGATGAAGCTATCTTAGTTGAGAAGCCCATGCTCTATCTCCATGCTCTAAAGATTGTTTAGTTTGCAAAAACACTACACTGCTTAACCAAAGCATAAAACTTGATTTTGCTTATATATCCAAAACTCATTTAGCTGAGTTTGCCTTAGTACATGCGTGGGCCACGTGTACGTGCCTTACTTGCCTTGCCGGCTGCAGAGGCCACATCCTCGCCAATAATGATAGGAGTGGAGGTATCAAAATCTTTAGATAAAATCTGCACGTACTGATCGTCACGTATGCCTAATTTGACGCTTTGGGCTACTACCTCAGCGCCATCTTTGAGCTGATAAATGGTTGCACTTCCATCAGACCCTTCATTTTGCACGGCTGCAAGCGGTACCACTACTGCTTGCTTGGCTTCAGCTACCGTAATCTCCACCTCAGCTGTCATATCAATACGCAATAAGCCCTCTTTGTTATCAACATCAAGCTGAGCGTTGTAGTAAACGGCGGTATCTGTTGAAGTTGCAACATTATTGTTGGTAGTTGCAGCAGATGCAGGTGCTGGATCTACAGATAAAAGCTGGGCATCAAAGTAACGACCTGGCAAACCTAGAATGGTAAAGCGGGCCTGCATTGGAGGCTTTACCTTAACCACATCAGCCTCAGAGAGCTCAGCCTCTACCGTCATGGTCTCAAGATCGGCCATCTTTAAAATTGTTGGGGTCGACTGATTGGCATTAACGGTTTGGCCCTCTTCTACAGGAATGGCATAGACGGTTCCATCCATTGGAGCCACGATCTTGGTATAACCAAGATTAGTAGTAGCATCAGCAACAGATACTACAGCTTGCTCATACTGAGCATTGAGCGAGTCGAGATCAGCAAGCGCCATTTCATAATCGGCTGCTGCCTTTTGTGCAGATTGCTTGGAAGTAGCCTCAGTCTTTAACAGATTCTGTTGGCGAGTGTTTTCGGCCTTGTAGAGGGTAATTTGTGCTTTCTTAGAACGAATCTGAGCCTTAATCTGCATTTCTTGGGCTTGAGCACGGCGCAGATCGTTTTGCTGAATCTCAGGATCAATTTCCGCAAGTAAGTCACCTGCTTTGACCTTATCACCAGTGGCTACATAGATTTTCTTAATCTGACCTGAGACCTGGGCACCCACTTCAACTTGAGTCTTGCCACTAATCTTGCCGCTAGCAAATACCTGCTGACGAATATCTCTGACCTGAGCTGACGAGGTCATGTAGTTTAGCGGTTCTGTGCGCATGAAACGATACAGTGCATAAGCACTAAGCGCAAGGGCTACCGTACCAATGATGGCATACTTAATTGCCTTATCTCGTCTCATGTTTGTTTTCCTAATAATAAGCACGTATCACCAAAAGCACTGCTAAAACAAATAATACTTTAACCATCATCAAAAGCATGGTGCCCACATCATTCAAAATATGGTGAGCACATAAAAATGCCTCTTAAGCCAAAGAGTGCTCCTGAAAATGCCGCATGAGTACAAGCCATGTCGTGCACACGCAAGCATAAGCTAAATACTCTGCTCATGCCTAAGCATACGTTAAAGACTCTGTTCATGCCTAAACACAAAGCAAGCAAATGTCCATGCTTGCACTCAAATATGTGTTTAGCCGATGGTGAACGCTAGTGTACAACTATTAAGATAGGCGAAAATGAGGATGCTTAGATTTGTACAGCTCCATGCCTAATCCGCTATAAGAGGAAGCTTAGATTTGTACAGCTCCATGCCTAATCCGCTATAATTAGCCGTTGGTTTTTAGTGCTGAGGAGAAGGCAATGATCTCTTTTGTTTTACATGCTGGACGTGAAAAGTCACTCTTGCGTCATCATCCATGGATCTTTTCAAAGGCAGTGGATAAGGTTTTAACTGACGCCAGGGCTGATGCTCCTGTCATAGACAAAAAAGAGATTAAGTCAGGCACTCTCTGTCAGGTGCTCTCAAGTGAGCTTAAGTTCCTTTGCTATGCCCACTTCTCTCCATACTCACAAATCATGCTGCGTGCTATCTCCTTTAGACAAGAAGATCGCATTGATTACGACTTTATTAAAGGTCGTATTGCCAGCGCTATGGCACGTCGCGGTGCCTTAAAGATCCGTGGCGATCATGGCATTCGTCTTGTGTCAGCTGAAGGCGATTACATGCCAGGTTTGATTGTTGATCGCTTCAACAATGTCATCAGCGTTGCCATTTCTTCATCAGGCATGGAATCTTGCTATAACCACATCTTCCGTGCACTCCATGAGCTAAACCCTGATTGCTATCTTTATGAGCGCTCTGATGCCAAGTCTCGCAGCAAAGAAAACCTCCCACTTAGAGCTGGCCTTGTCGACCCTGAGGATTTAAGCCCAGCTTATAACCTCAAAGACAAAGCGGGCAATGGCCTTAAAGACTCTAAGCAAATTACCTCAGTTAAGCGTATCGTCACTGATGCAGATAGCGCATCACAAAGCGCAGCTGATGGCGCTGCTATGACCTCAGAAAACCTTAGCGAACGCATTTCCTTAGATGAGGCTATTCCAGATACTCTCTTTGTGCTTGAGCGTGGCTTAGTTGAGATCCCAATTGACGTTAAGCATGGCCATAAGACTGGCGGTTATCTAGACCAAAGACAATCACGCTACCATACTTACGAGCTATGCAAGACCTTTAAGGCTCTCTCAGAAGATGGCAAAACCGGTCCTACCGTGCTCAATTGCTTCTCCTACACAGGTGGCTTTAGTCTACATGCGCTTAAAGGCGGTGCTAAGGCTGTATTTAATGTGGATGTATCAGACAATGCCCTCAATGCAGCTCGTCAAGGCGTAGTGCACAACCACCTTGATCCAGGCCGCTGCAAATTTATCAACAAGGATGTCTTTGAATACTTACGCCAAGAGGTTAAGAAAGGCACCAAGTTTGATATCGTGATTCTTGACCCACCAAAGTTTGCTGAGAACAAATCAAACTTAGTCTCAGCCTGCCGTGGCTATCAGGACATTAACCGTCTGGGTATGCAATTAGTCAGAAGTGGTGGTCGACTCTTAACCTTCTCTTGCTCAGGCCTCATGACCGAAGATCTCTTCCAAAAGATCATCGCTGATGCCGCTTTAGAAGCAAATGTTGAGGCACAGTTAGTCACCACATTACGCCAAGACATTGACCACGTTGTCTCTTTACCATGCCCAGAGACTTTCTACCTCAAGGGCTTTGAGATCCTGATTAACTAGCCTCCACCAGGTACCATCCAATGCACCAAAGCCTAACGAATGGCGTTAGGCTTTGGCTGCATACCAAGCCACACCAACTAGCTAAATCAATTGCAATAGCCACACGCACATCATAAGACGAAGCTATATAGGCATAGCTTATCAGCCGCCCCCAAAGCTTGCTGCCATTATGTGCCCCGATAAGCTACCTTGCCGCAAGTGTGCGCCATCGTAAGCTACCTTGCTGCAAGCATCTACCCTCCAAGCTGCCTTGCAACTATTAGCCTTGGGCTTAGTCTTGGTCGCTCGCTTGCCTTTAGTTATTGATACTCTGATGGCGATGCATATGATAATGTCCTTGGGAAGCGCTTATTAAGATAGCTATCTTGGTCGGAAAAGGCGTATGCAATAATCGCGGTGTAACGCGGTTTTTGGCACATCGATATTTTTGACAGTGAATCACAGCATGGGACTAATACCTTTTAGCATCAAATTGCTGAGCAAAGGCAACAAATCAAAGCTCGACTTTTATAGCGAGTCTTTGAGCCATGCGCTAAAAGTAAGTCCCCTTGCTACTCTAGTTGATGCTAATGCGAGCAATGTACTAGAGAGGCATAGTAGTTGTGATGACGCTGCCTGCAGCGAATGTAATGATCATAATGGTCGTTATATGATGAGCCAATATAGACCAGACTTTGCTGAGCAATTGGCCATCATCACTCATTATTTGCATCATGAGGGCACTACCTTTGTAAAGCCGTATGAGGCTGCAGCATTAGCCTTAATTGAAGGCTGTAAAGACTATGTTGAAGCGCATCGCGATAAGCGCTTTAAAAAGTCTTCCTTTAACAAGGCCGCTCTTGATGTGCACGAGATGTTTAAAGACATCTATGCGGTACCTTTTGCCCCGACTACAAATCCCACCTTTACCTTTGTTGACCTGTTTGCAGGCATTGGCGGATTTAGACTAGCCTTGCAAAATCTTGGTGGTAGATGTGTCTTTTCCTCTGAGTGGGACTATCATGCACGAGCAACCTATTTGATGAACTATGGCGAAATGCCTTTTGGGGATATCACTCAAGATACGGTTAAAGCTTTCATTCCTGACAACTTTGATATCCTCTGTGCTGGCTTTCCTTGCCAAGCGTTTTCGCTTGCCGGTAAAAGACGTGGCTTTGAGGAGACTCGTGGCACGCTCTTTTTTGATGTTGCAAAGATCATCAAACTAAAACAGCCTAAAGCTTTTTTCCTTGAGAATGTAAAAGGCCTTACTAATCATGATAAAGGCAAGACGCTTAAGACAATCTTAAAAATGCTAAGAGAAGATCTTGGCTACTATGTACCTGATGTGCAGCTAGTCAATGCCCGTGACTTTGGTCTTGCTCAGCACCGTGAGCGTATTTACATCGTAGGCTTTAGATCTGATATAGGCATTTCGTCTTTTGATTATCCAAGCCCAACTGACTGTAGCAAGACAATTGCGGATATCAAAGAACAAGAAGCGGTTGATAGTAAGTACTACCTTTCTCAAAAGTACCTCAATACCTTAATTGCACATAAAGAACGACACTCAACTAAAGGCAATGGCTTTGGTTATGAGGTCTTAGATGATGATGCTGTAGCTAATGCTATTGTGGTGGGAGGTATGGGACGCGAGCGTAATCTGCTTGTTGATAAGCGCCTTGTTTCTATGAATAAGCTCAGCCGCTACAAGTACGAAATCAATAGCGAGTATATTCGCAGCATGACCCCACGTGAATGGGCTCGACTGCAAGGCTATCCAGAGAACTTCATTATTGGCGTATGCAACCATGCGGCCTATCGCCTCTTTGGCAATAGCGTTGCGGTGCCCGCCATCGAAGCCACAGCCAAGCAAATACTCACTAAACTCAACTTATAAACAAACATAGCTGCTTGATATACACCTTGCTTAGCTGCAGCTATAAATAACTTAAAGATACTGTGCATAACAATTTGCAAAGATAAGATGCATTCCCACTAAGACATGCATCTTAGAAGGAATGATATGCACTATGTGCATAGCAAGATTGTTTAACCTTTAGACAGCAACAACATGCAGTGAAACTAAAAAAGCACGCATGTGAGTGTGAACTCACATACATGCTTTGGGTTTACATACATTTTGAACGCGTGGTTTGTTTGAAATGAAAGTCTCAAGGCCTCATAGCCTGAAACGAGAAATCTCTATTCAAAATGCTCAAGGACGTCACGGCCTTGAGCCTTGGGGTTGCAGCCAATGTTGGTGGGCAATTGTTAATTAAGAACATGCATGTGACAGATGTGGCTCACATGCATGCGACGTGGATTAGAAACCCTGGCTGAAGTTGCTAGCGCTTGGGACAATTCTTTTCTTGAAGATATAGAGAAGACGCATACAGAGCATAATGGCAGCGGCAGATAAGGAGATAATAAAGCCAAGCCAGAAGCCCTCAGCACCATCTAAACCAATATCAACGTGACCATAGCCTAAGGCATAGCCAATTGGCATGCCGATTAACCAATAAGCAACGATGGTTACGATGAAGATAGAACGTGAGTCCTTAAAGCCTCTTAAAACACCAGTTGCCATAACCTGCAGCGTCTCTGGGAAGAAGAATACGCAGCAGTAAAGCATTAAAATTGGAGCTAAGAGTAAAACTTCTGAGTCATCTGAGTACCATGAAGCTACTAAGTCACCTGATGTAAACAGAAAAGTAGCGCCAACACAGTAGAAGGTTAGGGCAATTAACACTGAACTTAAAGCACGTCTTCTAGCCTGCTTCCAGCTGCTTGCACCCATTGCCTCACCAACTTCAATTGAAGCAGTAGAGCTAAGAGCAATTGGAACAATTGCGAGCATACCCGAGACGTTCATAGCAATGGTATGAGAAGCAACAATCACCGGACCGAATGGGGAGAGTAAGATTGCTACTAAGGAGAAGCATAAAGTTTCAATCATACCTGCCACGCCTAAAGGTAAGGAGAGCTTTAAGAAAGCTTTGTACATACCCTTTTCAACTTTGAGCCACTTCTTAAAGATACGTACATGAGCAAAATGCTTAGACTTACGTACATAGATCAGCATGCAAAATGAAGTGATGTAAATGGTAAGAGCAGTAGCTACACCACAACCAACACCACCAAGCTGAGGCATGCCTAAGTGACCAAAGATGAAGATATAGTTAAGCGGTACATTTAAAGTAAGCGCCATACAACCAAAGAAGAGAGTTGGCAGAGTCTTACCAAGACCTTCCCAGTAGGCACGTAACACGTTAAACAGAGCAAAGCCAGGCATAGCAAGACCAGTTGCAATTAAGTAGCCTTGACCAATAGCCACCATGCGCTGATCAGTTTCAGGGAACATCAGATATACCTGAGGTACTAACATGATGATGAAACCAACAATTACTGCACAGCATAAGGTACAAACTGCAGCTACCTGCATACGCAAGGCAACTTTATCAAGCTCACCAGAGCCGACTAAGTTTGAAATTAAAGGGTGAATCGCTAGCGCCATACCCACTACAAACAGTTCAGAAGGCCAGAATACCGAGCTACCAATAGCCACGCCAGATAGCTCTAAGGTACCTGCAGCACCTGCCATCAAGGTATCGGCTACACCCATGGAAGTAGCAGCAAGCTGACCCATGAACAGTGGTAAAAATAAGGATAAGGTGTGAGCGATTTGCTGCAAGAATGTACGCTGCGGCAAAGTATTAGCCACAAACTGTACATCGCCCTTTTCTTTTCCTTTAATGCCGATAGCTTTAGCTGCTCTTTGAGCCACCGCCTCAATCTTCTTTGGCTTATCTGTAGCTTTTATACCCTCAGTACTTGCCTCAAGAATATTGCTATTAGACAGCGCGTCTGCAGTGACAGCATTAACGCATGCAACAGCCTCAGCAGTAATGGCTATGTCACTCTTAGTCTTTACCATGTGTGAGTGCATGCTCTTAGCATCATTACTCTTGAGGATATTGCTAGCTAAGTTAGTCTTTGCTGCAACAACAACTGCCTCATGATCAATCGCACCATCAGCTAATGCAGCCATGCATGGATCGCCATTGAGCTCTACTAAATCTGCAAAGGTTCCTTCATTGCTCTTAGCTAAAGATGCCTTAACTGCCTCACGTGTCCGATCTTGAGCCTTGTTAGAGGCACTAGTGGCCTTAACAGAGTTAGCTGCAATTAAACCGCCCGCACCCGGCGAGTTATGCACAGGTGAGATAGTGCGCATTGCACGAGTAGCATCGTCATAGCTAAAGATGCGGCAGGATGCGCCCTCTTCTTTGGAAACACTAATAGTTGCGTCTGCTGAACAAGAAAAATCTTTGTCAGCCTTACTTAATACAATCTTGCTCATACTTAACCTCCTTGTTTGATGCAAGTTGGTTAGCAAGCAAGCCTCTTTAGAATCAACAGTGTTACTGATGCTCTTTGAGCATGAACAGTCATTAACTGTTGCTCTACGCTAGATCTCAAGTCATCGCAATCGCCCCCACTAATGTGAGGCATTCTTTATTCAATCTCATGACAGACACAAAAGGATGTAATCCTTGAGTGTTATACCTGTTTAAGTAAACAGTTGTTCAACAGCAACAGTTCAACAACCAACCATATTTACCTATCCCATCAAAACCAAGCCATTAGGCAAAATGCTAAGACCAATAACAAATGCTTAAGCCAAATCCCAAAGCACAAGCTGTGTGCATGCGGCTACACATACTCAGGGAAATAAATACCTAGATCAGCCGTAGTCGCAAGAAAACAGCAAGACATGAACAGCATGATGAGTTTCATCACTGGATACTAAAGTCATCGCCTACACAAACTTAGAGCTCAATTGTGCTTACTGTTAAGCCTCAACGAATGCTATGCGCCATCAGTACCCAAACTCACTTGCACGCATAGCACATCTACGCACAGTGGCATAAATGTAGGGAAAATAATCACGACCAACGTTTCTCTAGACAGCTACTGTAACAATGCCTTGCGCTCTGCTTTGCCTGCGCACATCTTTCTATAGGCGCACGAGTAGCCTCGTGAGTACGTAAGATAGCTCATCGCTTGTTAATGCTTGATTTTTATGAGGTAGGAGCGCTTTGCTCGTACTTAAACAGGCATAGCCGTGTACGAGATCGTGGGATCTAGTAGTTGAGCTTGCCAGCTAAGGTTGAGTTCAGACTTTTTTCAAAAGCTGTACAAAGTGCCTTTTATACGGGTGCGGCATGAAGCCTAAGCCGACCTGACAATCACTATGATTGTCTGACACAGTGCACAGAGGCGCAGACACGGCCCGCAGCGGCGTAAGAAAGTATCGGTGAAGATCATTGTGCCGATATGCCGCTATGACATATGTCTATAGATACCGGATTTTCAAAAGAAAGTGAGTGTCAGGAAAGAGGACACTGAGAAATCCGGGGAGCTGCGTTGACAAAGTTTTGCTTAAAGACGCGGAACTTCTTACACGTCCTAAAAGTAAAACTAACACCATTTACTGAAAGCACAGCTTAAATAAGCAGTTTTTCAGCCTTGTTAATTATCATATCAGAACTATATAATGATCACAATACAACTATATTAGTCTGTTTTAATACTATTACCTAGATCACACTCTTATATAAGCCATTTATCTACACAAACTATTCTTAAAAAATCCGCAAGCTTTTGAGGGCTCATAACACGCACTGTAAAGAGCTAATAACAAAGACCGCCAACACCGACCACTCATTTGCTCATCTTACTCATTAAAATTTGATAAACATTATCATGAACATGCATGACAAAAGAAATGGCTAAGTACTGCATACAAAGAAATGCGCAGCATCCTGTCTATTGCTGATACATACTTTAAGCAACACTCCAATCCATGCTCCGTAAGGAGACAATTTTGCGCATTGCTTAGTGCATATTGGTATGAAAGCTAGTCAATCTGTACAATAGCGAAAGTTGATATAGCTTTAGTTGCGCTTGCGCCTAATCAGCCCATGCTTAAGTATGTAATTAGCACAGCGGTTACTATGTGACCGTCCTACAATTGAGTATGTACTCAATGCTAATACTTACGTACTTGAGGCTAATACAGACGTGCACAGGGATAATGCTTACGTGCTTGAGACTATGATTAGCGCCGTGATTAGCTTAGGCAGCTATGCTGCTAGGTGAACTTTAGACTTTAAGGATAGGCAAATGCTAGATTTCTATACTATTCCAGTTACACCTTTTAGACAGGACTGCCGTTTGCTCGTGCATCAAGAGACTAGAGATGCCATCGTGGTAGATCCAGGTGGTGATGTGCCTTATATCGTCGGTGCTATTGAAAGCGCTGGTGCCAAGCTTATTGGTATCTTACTTACCCACGGACATATTGATCACGTTGGTGGCGTAGCGGCTCTGCTGCAAGAATTTCCTGGCGTTAAGGTCTATGGCCCACATCGCAATGAGCAAGAGTTAATTGCAAACCTTAAGCATCAGTCAGGTTACTTTGGTGTTCACTATTCAGGTGAGTTTACCCCTGATGAGTATCTTGAGGATGGCCAGGTCTTAAACCTCTTCCCTGATGCCTCATTTAAAGTACTGCATACCCCTGGTCACACCCCTGGTGGCGTATGCTTCTACTGCCAAGAAGAGTGCTTTGTTATCGTAGGCGATACCCTCTTCCCAGGCTCCATCGGCAGAACCGACTTTGAAGGAGGTAACTACGCTGATCTGATCGAGTCCATTAAGACCAAGCTCTACACTCTGCCTGACAATACCGAAGTTTGCTGCGGTCACATGGGCGAGACCACCATTGGTGAAGAAAAGGCAAACAACCCTTACACTCACTAAGCCATCTAAAGTGCCATCCCGCCGATCTGGCAATTTCAAAAGCGCCCGATCACCAAGCAGGCACCTTCAAAATACGTCATACCCGACGCCTCTTCAAGGCGCATCAAAGGATAACCCAAAGCCTTTTAGTGCGCCTCTATCGCTGCAGCGCCAAGCTGCGTCACTCTCACTTCAACATTTATGGTGTAGCACCATACTGCATTCCCACTGCAGTTCCGATGTGCAGTGCCAAGCTGCGTAACCCTAGCTGCAGCATCCATTGCGTAGTGCATTGCTGCCCCCTCGCCGCAGCGCCAAGCTGCACTTTAGCTGCAGCTTTGATCCCGTCGCTTAACCTATCTACGCTCTAAGTCTTAGCTATTCATCACTTGATAGGATATGCTTAATAACTATATGGAGTGAGTCTATGAACTCAAGCAAAGACTTTGAGATCACCGCCGACGGTGAACTGATTGCCTATCATGGCCAGGGCGGATGTGTTGCTATACCTGAGGGCGTGATTTTTGTAGCACGAGATGGCGTTTTTGATCCTAAGCTAAAGATCACTAAGCTTAAACTGCCTAGCACCTTGCTTGGTCATAAGTACGTAGATGGTTGTGAAGATGCATATGTAGCTCATCAACCTAAAGATGCCGATGATCTCTATATAGAAAAGTACGATAGCGATGTATATGTCACTGTACCAGATTGGCAAATACTGTTTACGCCTCTATGTCTTGAGCTTCCATATCTTGAAAGCTATGAGGTTGCTGATGCCAATGTGATCTATCATAGTGTAGATGGGCTTTTGTACTTTTCATGTACATGGCTCTTTGACAAAAGCAAAGTACCGAACTTTATTCTTGACATACCTAAAGCCAAAGAGCTCCCTGCTCGTTTGGATTGTTCATATAAGGAGTACTTACAGCGCGATCGAGAACTAAGAGATTTGCCTGGACCGCCTATTGTAGTTGAGCTTGATGAAGAGTTTTTAACTCGAGAGCTTATATCTAAAGCACATAATCTCGGCGCAAATCACTCTGACTATAAAAATCTTCTCATTATTCACGCGCCACATGCCAAGAGTTGCGATGTAGAGCGTGCATACGCCTATCGCATGCGCTTTATCACATTTGTGATTGTCGCTCCCGATATGGAGTTAGTTTCGCGTGATAGCCTAATCCAATGTCAAGCAGCGCTTGGCTATATATACAAGCCTGAATGGTATAACCATGACCAAGCAGAACGAGCCAAGATACTATTGAAAGTTGTTGAGTCTCAAGCTTACATAAATTCAGAGTACTCGGGTTTATCTCGTGCCATAAGCTACTACCATAAGCTTTGGAATGACAAAACTGTCTTAATAGATGAACCAAAGAGCGATACTCATGCCTGCATACAGCTTATAGATGCTGTTTTGTATGGCACCTTAGATGATGTCAAAAGAGCACTGTCCTTTGATTTTGACCTCTATGGCCATTACTTTGATGAAAATGACGATAAGTTTTGGTTGCGGTGTAATGGTGGCGTTGATGCGATATGCGTTGCCTGTCGCTATGGTGGAGTAGAAAAGCTCACATATCTTTTAGAACATGAGAAGTTCACAACTACAAGTCATGGCCATGATGAGTGTATCGCTAAGAGGTTCTACAGATGTAGATCATACTGGCCTATTTTTCATAACTGCTTCCAGACTCTCTCGAACTATTACTACGTTGTTGAAAATGGTGAACTACGTAACCTACAGCCTTTGCCTAAAAGAGAGTTATTCAAATGCCTTGAGGCATTGGTAAACCATAATACGTTTTACAAAGAAACATCTGGCAGACTTTGGTTCTATGCTTTTATGTTTGAGCTAGATGATCTTGCAGACAGACTCTTTGATGCTGTGGACTTGGATTATTTCTTCTATCGGGCTAAGGATATAGGCTTAAGATATGATATTGGCTCGATGTTTAAGTCCGACATATGTAAAGGCGCTGAGCGCACTATTAAGTTAAGCAAACTTATGCAGTCTCGAGGTCATGAGCTAACTCTAAATAAGTATGTTGGCTTTAGCGATGTATATGGCAAACCAGATCTTGCCAAAAAGATCTTTGATAATGTCACCGTTGCTCACTGGGTAAAACATGATTTTGTTGAATATCATATTAATTGTCTTTGCCGAAAGGAAATGAGCCTTAATCTCGAAATTGAAGACTTAACTAAGTTTGAAGAGGCCTTGCTTGCGCTCCTTAAGTCAAAACGCAATGGCACTGCTCAGATGGTGAAATGGTGTATTGAATACGCTCAGGAACATGGAAAAACTGAGCTAGTTGCTAACTTGCTTAACATTCTTAACCACAAGCTAGGCAACAACAGTCTCAACTTTAAATCTCAAGATCCTTTGGAACTTTGATGCCATAGTGCAGCTTCAAAGAAAGAATCTATGGCATGGCAACATTGTATGTGCCATGCTTCTAGGCATAATTAGCATGGATGCTATATGTAAGCTTGTTGCTCACATCTATGCGCAAATGAAGGCATACATTCGCGTGTATAGAGTCGTGCTCAGCGGTTATGAGCTTTAATTAGAGTAGTACTTAGCGCTTATGAGCTGTAATGGGCACAGTGGCGCTGCAGCATTGTTTGAGGGGATTATGTGGTCTCTGGCCTTAATTAGGCTTTGACCATGCCGTTTTCGACTAAGGTATCGTAAAAGGCGCTTAAACCTTCCATGAGGTCATTGTATGTGGCCTCAAAGTCACCGGTGTACCAAGGATCTGCAATGTCGCAGCCCATGCGGCTAGAAAAGTCGAGGCACTTGTGGATCTTCTCTTCACCATAGCCTTGGAACATAAGATCCATATTACGCAGATTGTTATTGTCCATTACGATGACAAAATCATAGTAATCAAGATCTTTTTTGACCACCTGACGAGCAGTCTTGCCACTAGCATCAATACCTAACTTCTGTAAGAGCTTGAATGCAGGTGGATATACGCCATTGCCAATCTCCTCACGAGAGGTGGCAGCAGAGGCGATCTCAAAGTCCTTAGCGCGACCCTTGTCAGCAACCATCTTTTTAAATAAGAACTCTGCCATTGGTGAACGACAAATGTTTCCGTGACAAACAAACAGAACCTTAATCATGGTGCGCCCTTAACAAGAATCAGCATTGACGATAGAACAGCCTAAAAGATCAAATGACTTAGCATCATCTGCCGTCTTTTAGCCATTAAGTGGCCTATTGTAGCATGAGCCGCTCAAATTAGCCCTTAACTCATTATGTGTATCAGTAGCTACTTATTATAAAGTCCACTCAAAGCAATTATACTTATTATGTTTTATAAAACTGTCTAAAAAAGGTTACCAAGAAACGTAGTCTAATGAACTTACGATGTATGATAGTTCATGTACAATCAAAAAAAAGTGAGGCTAAAAAATGACCAGCTCGAGTGTTAATGTAACCTTTCGAATGGACCCTAAAGTTAAAGCGCAAGCTGATGAGCTATATGCATCTTTAGGTATGGATATGTCGACTGCAGTCAACATGTTTGTGCGCCAGTGCCTACGTGAACGTCAACTCCCTTTTCAACCTAGTTTAAACGTTCCTAATCAGGCAACTATTCAAGCAATTGAAGAGTCCGATGAGATGATTCGCACAGGAAATTTCAAAAGCTATTCTTTAGACGATGCTTTGTATGAGCTTGATAAATAAAGCTTCGTATTACAGGAACTTCTCAATGTAACAAATACAACAAAGCCCCAAACTGCTTGCAGTTTAGGGCCGTATGCTAAAAGACCTCACGGCTCTTAGCTGATTACATAGTCTTTATTTGCCATCAAGCAAAAGATCTGGTGGCTCTAGCTTCGGTTGTTTTAGTCACCAAGCTTTTTTGGGTATTAGTCACCAAGCTTGAGCTCATCGAGCATGTAAGACTTTAAGGTAGCAAAGTCAGCATCCATGAGCTTCTTTTGCTTCTCAAGGTTCATGCGATCAGCAAGTGGCTTAGGCAGTGGCAGATCGATACCTAAGGTAGCATCAACCTCTTCTTTGAACTTAGCTGGATGTGCAGTGCCTAAGAAGATGCCAATCTCACCATCCTTTAAGTTGTCAGATAAGACCTTGTGAGCTACAGATGCATGAGGCTCTAAGATGTAACCAGTCTTCTCGTAAAGAGCCTTCATATTTTGCTTAGTGGTCTCATCAGTTACAGAGCCAAAGTCAAAGTCAGATAATGACCAGCCCATAATCTTGCATAAGGCCTCAACACGTGGCCAATTGTTTGGACGGCTGATATCCATTGCATTAGAGATAGTAGCAATGGTCTTATGTGGTTCCCAATTACCAGTGCTTAAGTAGCGAGGTACGGTATCGTTAGCATTGCAAGCAATTACAAAGCGGCACTTGAGACCTAAAGCCTTAGCAATTAAACCAGCGGTGATGTTACCGAAGTTACCGCAAGGAACAGAGAATACAACCTTATCACGGTCGGCCTTGCTCAGCTGTGATACAGCCTCAAAGTAGTAGCAAACCTGGGCAAGCAGACGGCTTACATTAATTGAGTTGGCACTGTTAAGGCCTACAGACTGCTTAAACTGAAGATCATCAAAAGCAGTCTTAACCATGTCCTGGCAGTTATCAAAAGGAGCGTTTACCTCCACAGCCTTAATGTTATCGCCTAAAGTAGCAATGAGGCTTTCTTGCAGAGGAGAGACCATGCCCTTTGGATAGAGCACTACCACATTGATCTTATCTTGGTGATAGAAAGCATCAGCAACTGCAGCACCGGTATCGCCAGAGGTAGCAGTTAAGATGGTGCACTTATCTGAACCAATGATAGATGAGAGGACACGGGCCATAAAACGAGCACCAAAGTCCTTGAATGCTAAGGTTGGGCCGTGGAATAACTCTAAGCAGTAAGTGTTGTCATCAGCCTTAACTAATGGGGCCTTGAAATTAAAAGCATCCGCAATGATGTTCTCTAAAGTAGGAATCTCATCACTACCAATTAAGTGACGTAATACCTTTTGAGAACGGGTTACTAAATCTAAGGAAAGTAACTCATCAATCTCACTGTCAGAAAAAGACTCAATCTTCTCAACAAAGAATAAGCCTTGCTCTTTACCGATACCCTGCTTTACTGCCTGAGCAAATGAAACGCGCTCAGAGTTGTCTTTTAAATTAACTAGTTCCACGAATCTTTCCTTGCGCTCACGCGCTCATTAATAATCCTTGAGCTTCGGAGCTCATATTCTAATGACAATGACGATAAGGCACTTAGATTTTGACTCAACAATGCCGTAAAGTAGCAATGCTCTAGCTACTTTAGCACTAGTGGCACAGCGGCCATACATGATAGAGATATGTAGTTTTTTACTAAAGTTATCTTTGTTAGGCCCTTACTTTAGTCATTGTCGTGAAAAATTTGTTTGTGTTGCTTAACGCTCAATGGTCTCTACATAAGCACCCACAGGATCAACCTTGCAAATATGACAGAAGCCGTCTTCATTAGCGATGAATTGGCGCTGCAGATACTCTTGCATCTGTTTGGCCTTTTGTTCATCAGTAAATACTGAGAAGATGGTTGAGCCAGAGCCTGAGATACCAGTAGCTAATGAGCCTAATGCGCTACCAAAGACACGAGCCTCAGCAAAGCCTGGAATGAGAGAAGCACGATATGGCTCAGCAATAACGTCCTTGAGGCAGGCTACGGCTAAAGCCTCATTTCTCATGTGTGCTGCGTGCATGAAAGCACCGATGCGACGACCAAAGGTAATTACATCCTGACGCAGATATTGGGCAGGAAGGATGGAGCGAGCCTCAGCTGTTGAGACCTTAAGGCCTGGATAGCACAGTACCCAATACCAATTCTCGAAGTATGGAACGCTCTCAGAAACGTCGTCACCCTCGCCGGTAATAAACTGCATTCCACCACAATAGCATGGCGCTACATTGTCATAGTGAATAGAGCCTGAGATCTTACCCTCTAAGATACCCATGAGCTCTAAGCTGCCTCTGGTACCAAAGAAATTGTCATGTGCGGCGTCTAAGGCCATTACTGCAGCTACAACTGATGCAGCTGAGGAACCAAGACCTGAGCACACTGGTAAGTTCTTTTCTAAGGTTAACTCTAAACGCTTAATCTTCAGACCCTTTGCATTGAGGCGGTCAGTGTAGAGCTGATAAGCGTCATATACGATATTCTGTCTTGGATCTTCAGGTAGCTTGGATACAAAACGACCTTCGGTCTTGAGCAATAAGCCATCACCAGCATTGCCGCGCTCATTATCATCAAGCTCACGTGCGGTAACAAAGTCACCTAAACTCTCGCCTGAGATTGGGCGTACTGCAATACCTAGCAGATCAAAACCTACGGACAGATTTGCTGATGATGCTGGTGCATATGCACGATAAATCTTTGCCATGATGTATTCCTAAGCTTCAAGCCTCTCAAATGGAGTTTTAAGACGAGTTAACCTCGCCCTACCTGAGATCCTAAACCTACTCCTAGAGCTACTTACAAGCACTGCTAGATAAAGATAGCAGCGCTTTAGCATTTGTAATCTCAGTAGCCGTAGAGTTAGATGTGATGATGCCTTTAATTAGGCCTCACGAGTCCAGTTTTGCAGACGCAGAATGTCTGAAAGCACACCTGCTGCAGTAACTTCAGTACCTGCACCATAACCACGAATTACCAGTGGGATTGGCTGATAGTAAGCTGAGGTGAAGGACAGAGCGTTTTCGCCACCGACTACCTTGAATAATGGGTCTTCAGGGCCGACTGCCTTAATACCGCAGCTGCACTTGCCTCCATCTTTAATGGTTGCCACAAAGCGCAGTACCTTACCCTCATCGTGAGCAGCCTTAGCACGCTTAGCAAACTCTTCGTCAGCACCCTTGAGGTTTTCTAATACATCTTGAGCATTATTGCCAGCAAGGTACTTCTTATCCACTGGATACTCAACCTCGATATCCTCAAGCTCAAGCTTGTAGCCGCACTCACGAGCTAAGATTAACAGCTTTCTAGCTACATCAGTACCCTCAAGATCATCACGAGGATTTGGCTCGCTAAAGCCACGCTCATAAGCATCACGGGTAGCCTCGGATAAGCTCTTGCCCTCATCTACTAAACCGAAGATGTAAGAAAGAGTGCCGGACATAATGCCGTTGAATTCAATTAAGCGGTCACCAGCGGCAAGCAGGTTTTGCAGGGTGTTAATAACTGGCAGACCAGCACCCACTGTTGCCTCGTAGTAGAACTTTCTGCGGCAAGCGGCAGCAATCTGACGAATGCCCTTGTAGAACTCGTAGGTTGAGGTGTTGGCTTTCTTGTTTGGAGTTACAACGTGGTAACCAGCCTTCATCAGCTCAATGTATGAATGAGCAATCTCATCTGATGAGGTACAGTCAACAAATACTGGGTTTACGAGGTGAGAATCATCTACTAAACGCTTAGCCTCTTCAATAGAGAAGGCTGGGTTTTGGCAATTCTCAAGTAACTCAGGAATCTGCTCAAGCTTTAAGCCCATTGGATCCTTAACAAAGGTATGGCTATTAGCTACGCAAACTACGCGAATCTCAATACCTGCACGCTTTTTAAGCTCATCACGCTGCTTTTGGATTTGGTGTAACAGAGCACCACCAACGCCGCCAACACCAACCATAATGAGGTCAATGATCTGACGACCGCTAAAGAATGCGGTGTGACAGCTAAAGACAGCCTCAGATACCTTAGAGCTATCGATAACAGCAGAAATAGAGCGCTCAGAGCTTCCTTGAGCAATGGCATTAACGTTGATATTGGCCTGAGCTAAAGCACGGAAGAACTTGGAGGATACACCCTTAGAAGTTCTCATACCCTCGCCCACTACAGAGATAATGGCTCGCTTGTCCTGAATCTCAATTGGATCTAAGAGGTGAGCATTAAGCTCGAGAGCAAACTCTTCTTCAATAGCTGTACGTGCTGCAAAAGCGTCTTCAGAGTGCACACAGAAAGTAATGGAGTACTCAGAGGATGATTGGGTAATGAGCACGATAGAAACATTGGCACGGGAGATACAGGTAAACAAACGACCTGCCATACCTACCATACCTTTCATGCCTGGGCCGGATACGTTGACCATGGAGATATTCTTTAGGTCAGAAATACCCTTAGTTGGCATGGAGTGATCGGTCTCTTCAGAGATTAAAGTACCCTCACCTTGAGGATTTAAGGTGCTCTTAATGAGACATGGAATACGGTACTGAGCAATCGGACTAATAGTACGTGGATGCAGAACCTTGGCACCGAAGTAAGATAACTCCATTGCCTCTTTGTAGGACATACGACGTAATAATACGGCATCAGGTACAGCGCGAGGATCACAGCTGTAAACGCCATCTACGTCAGTCCAGATTTCACAGCACTGAGCGCCAGAAACTGCTGCTAAGCAAGCAGCGGAGTAGTCAGATCCGTTACGGCCTAATAAGACTAACTCACCGCGTCGATTAGCACCACAGAAGCCAGACATGAGCACGATTGCATCAGGATTTATAGCAATACGCTTGTAGCGCTCGATAGAAGCTTCGATATCTACAGATGACTCTAAGTACTTGCCATCGCAAACTAAGATATCAACTGGATCGATAATTTGAACCTGCTTTTGACGTGCACGTAAGAGCTCTGCCATCATGCGGATGGATAAGGCCTCACCACGGCAGTGAATGAAAGCTGCAACGCTATCAGGGCAAGAGCCAAGCAGCGCAATACCACTTACGCGACGCTTTAACTCAGAGACGGTCTCATCATAAAAAGAGAGCACGGCCTCGCCGTCAAAGGTCTTGTACTGAGCTGTAAGGTCTGTAATTAAAGGGCGAATGATTTGGTCTAAGGCGTCGAATTCGTTTTTACAATCACTACCGGCCAACGCACTCTTAACCATGGAGACTAAGATGTTAGTCACGCCAGCAGGGGCGGATAACACCAGCGCAGTCTGAATTTGCATGGATGTGTTAATCGCAATATCTGAAACAGAGACAAAGCGTTGCGCATTAGCGACAGAGGTTCCACCAAATTTTAAGACTCGCATTTGAGTTCTCCTATACCAAATCAGAGCTAATAGACCTACTTATAGCAAATAGTAGTAATCTACGCCCTGCCTTATTCCTTAGACACCTGCAACTGCAGGTAAATCGCCAAACCTTAATTACCTTGTTTAGCCTCTTAATGCACTGTTTACATACCAATCATTTAGTGCATCAAGAGCCTTCTTAGCTAAATAAAAGTAAGACTTTATTAAAAACAAAAGCCGCACCCTCTTTAAAATCACTCAAGAGCAATGACGGCTTGCTTATATGATGACCTACTTTTAATTTTTAAGCTTTGCTATGCGCCCCAATTCGGGGCTACACAAGGTATAGGTATTGTCAGTGTTTTGCACAAAATTTGTCAAGCTAAAGCCCCTTGCACAGCCTAGCGCCCGTAAGTTGGGCACTCATGCATCAAGATCAGGCGTTTCATAAAATCCCATCAAACCGCACCAAAACCAATAAAGCACATCATTAGCACCAACAACTCGCACCAAACAAGTGCAATTTACGCATCACCAGCATTTACATCAAAAGAGCACATCAGACATTAGCAAGAATAGCCAAATCAAACTCAAAGCCAAAGCCGCATACCCCCACGAATACGAAAAACATCATGCCCCATCAATATTGGCAAGATGCGTCAGCGATGGCAAAGCGATGCCCATCAACAGCGACTAAACCACACCATATCCAAAGCCAAAAGGGCTTAAATACCTCATCGGCTAGGCAAATGGCGATTGTATGCGGTTTGGTATATTACTTGCGTTATAATCGGCTAAGTTACACTTAACTAACAGCAATCTTTTGCCAACACATCTCAAGAATAATCAACTATGCGCTGCACAACGTAGCATCACTTGAGATAGGCACTGAAACTCGCTGTTAAAGGAGGTTTTCATGCATATCGGCAATCCCGGTAATTCTGCACAGCTGCTTCAGTCTCTACAGGGTCAAAGCGCTCAGACTATTACTCATGAGAACTCCAATGCCTTTAATAAGGCTCTGCAAATGCAGCAAGCTGTAACCAAACCAACTCCAGCACCCAATGGCTCAACTCAGCTTCCTGGTGCTGACGGGCAAGTGCCTGGCAATGGCAATGGCACTCAGGGCGATAATCTCTCCAAGCCATCCTCTGGTAGCAGCACTACACCTGGCCAAACAACTGGCCAGAACACATTGCAAGGTGCGGCCTCTGCAAAGGGACCTGGCTCTGCTCCGTCCATGTTTAACGCCCAAGGTAACTTAGCCCCTGGCACTAATCTGCAGGACTTTAAGCTTCTCAATCAGCAAAACGTACTGATGCAGCAAGTAATGAACATGTCTAAAACGATTAGCACCACCCAAGCTGCTGCGCTGCAACCATCTGTCATGATTTCAATTGGCATGCTCTCTCGCTTGTATCAACTTCTAGAAATGAACAAGCGCAAGCAAGCATCTCTAGCTGCTAATGCCGGCCCATCTAATGCCGCAGCGCATGTAGCCGATGAGGCTGCCATGATGCAGCAAAATCAGGTTTTAAGCCTTGTATTTATTGAGCGTCTATTCAAAATGTTCGATCCAGAAAAGCATCTGGCGCTCTCCCGCTTCTTTAAGAAAGGCCCATTAGGCGAGAACGAACACGACGAAAACACCGACGACGAGTACGGCAATACCTACTCTGACACCGACGCTGAGACCGACTACATCAAGCGCCCACGTCGCGATCGCCCAGGCATGGCTTTCCACCACTCCATGCTGACCTAAAATGCTTAAACATGCGAAAGCCCCACACTACAAGCCAAGCATTTGCTTGGCTTTTGTATTTTTAGCCCCTCTTAACAATCTGCCCATCAAAACACCTTTCAGAACAAAGCATAATTTTGGTCTTTGTCTGCACTTCTCATGTGTCAATTAATCACTACCAACCACATAAACCGCTATTATATGCGCTTTGATCAATAGGCACATTTCATGCTCAACCAGGCTCTAGCAGCCCATGAGATTGTGTCATTAGAGCTCATGGCTATTTAGAAGAGAAAACGCTATGGCCCTATACGTCAACACGAATGTCAGCTCTATTAATGCTCAACGTAAGCTCGCTAATTCAACCTTAGCCCTGAACACCTCTTATCAGAGATTATCATCAGGTCTTCGTATCAACAGCTCCAAAGATGACGCTGCTGGCCTGCAGATCTCTGACCGCTTAACTGCCCAAATAAATGGCTTAAATCAGGGAAATCGTAACTCCAATGACGGTATTGCGCTCTGCCAAACCATTGAAGGTGCCCTTGACGAAACCACCGCAATGCTGCAGCGTATCCGTACCCTCGCAGTTCAGGCAGCCAACGGTACCAACACCGAAAAGGATCGTAAGGCTCTTCAAGAGGAAGTAAACTCCCTCTCTGAGGAAATCAGCCGAATCGCCCGCAAATCAACCTTTGCTGGCGCTCAAATCTTAGACGGCGGCGGCACCAATACCCTGATGCGTGAAGTAGCCGGCCAAGCTGGTGGTGCTGGTAACGCTAAAAAGTATGAGTACTTCTTCCAGGTGGGCGCAAACTCCAAGGACGAAATTACCTTAGAGTGTGGCGCATTCACCATGAAAGCCATCTATTCTCAAGTGGAATTAAGTAAAGCCAAAAATGTCGAAGGCGTTGATATTGGTAATGACCCAACTAAAGCTGGCATGTCAAAGAATGGCCAAGGCGAAATGCGCTGGGTTGTAGACAAGCCAAGTATGGCTCAACGTACCCTGTACTCCATCGATAAGTTCATCGAATTCGTTGATTCTAAGCGTGCGGCCCTAGGCGCAATACAGAACAGAATGGAAAGTACCATTCGTAATCAGAGCTCAATTTCTGAGAACGAGTCTGATGCACGCAGCCGTATTCGTGATACCGACTTTGCCTCTGAGACTGCCGCTTTAACCTCTAATCAGATTATTCAGCAGGCATCTCAGACCATCCTGACCCAAGCTAATCAGCGTCCTACCATCGCGCTGCAGCTCCTTGGTCAGTAGTACCTATCCATTATCAAATCTATAAGGCAGCCATTGGCTGCCTTTTCTTTTGCTACTAGCCAAACTCAAACAACAATCGTTGCTTATGGACTCTAGCAAAATTGAAGGATGCTTTGTTTGTTGGATCGAGATTTGCAAAGTGCTTGGATAAGAAATATTTTGCCATGAGTGACGAATAGCCCATGGCTGACGTATGAGAGATTCACTATGGCACTATATGTAAACACTAACGTTAGCTCTATTAATGCTCAACGTAAGCTCGCTAATTCAACCTTAGCCCTGAACACCTCTTATCAGAGATTGTCATCAGGTCTTCGTATCAACAGCTCCAAGGATGACGCAGCAGGCCTGCAGATCTCTGACCGCTTAACAGCCCAGATAAATGGCTTAAATCAGGGAAATCGTAACTCCAACGACGGTATTGCCTTAGCTCAGACCATTGAAGGTGCCTTAGACGAAACCACCAACATGCTGCAGCGTATCCGTACCCTAGCTGTACAGTCTGCTAACGGTACCAATACCGCAAAAGATCGTAAGGCGCTGCAAGAGGAAGTGAGTGCACTTTCTCACGAGATCACTCGTATTGCCCAAAAGAGCACCTTTGCAGGCGCACAGATTCTTGATGGCGGCAAAAACGTTACTAATGGCCTCATGAGAAAGATTGGCCAGACAGATAACTATGAGTATTTCTTCCAAGTGGGCGCTAATGCCAAGGACGAAATTACTTTACAATGCGGTGCATTTACCATGAAAGGTATTGCCACTGCAGCTGGCATCCACAATCTCAACGCAATGAGCGACAATCAAAAGATTGATGACAAGCTTACTAAAGCTGGATTAGTTGAAAGTAACGGTCAGTTGGTGTGGGCTGTTGACACTCCAGAGATCGCTCAAAAGACTTTAAATTACGTAGATAAGTTCATTGAACTCGTTGATTCTAAGCGTGCGGCCCTAGGCGCAATACAGAACAGAATGGAAAGTACCATTCGCAATCAGAGCTCAATTTCTGAGAATGAGTCTGATGCACGCAGCCGTATTCGTGATACAGATTTTGCATCTGAGACTGCCGCTTTAACCTCTAATCAGATTATTCAGCAGGCATCTCAGACTATTCTGACTCAGGCTAATCAGCGTCCTACTATCGCGCTGCAGCTCCTTGGTCAATAACGCTCTAATTAAGCAGCTTCTAAAAAGAAAGGGCAGTGCTAAGCGCTGCCCTTTCTTTTTTAGGTTCTATAAACTATGCTGCACGATGAAAGCATTTTGATGCTTACTCTTGCGTGCTAGCTTTAGAACGAGATTAGTTGTTATCGTCGATACCCTTGGAGCAATTAACAGTTTTGAAAAATATAGATGAATGTGTTAATATACATTTATTATGAGCACATATAAGATTGGACAATTTGCTAAATTGGTACGCCGTACCCCGGCTACGATCCGACGTTGGGAGGCTGAAGGTAAAATAGCTAGTAAACGCCTGCCTTCTGGACATAGGTATTTTGATGATTCAGACTTGCGCGCAGTGATGGGCGTTAAAGCTGAGCATAGAAATACAGTTGTCTATTGTAGAGTCAGTAGCAAGGG
>NZ_CABTML010000043.1:0-9395 GCF_902485895.1 uncultured Anaerobiospirillum sp.
ATACCGTTACTATAGATAGAGCAATGGAGTTAGCTAATGATATAACTAAGGATGCCAAACTATAAATAATTTGACATTCTATACGTGATTATTTAGATAAACTATAAATGCCATGTACAGTAATTAATGATAGCTGCAGCTGCAGTAATTAATGTTAGTTGTGACTGCAGACTTTGTTTGAATCTTCAGGCATTAAAAAAGCCCGCTGTGCAAGCATAGCGGGCTTTTTTATGGTCATGGCCTAGAGCCATGAAGATTGTTCTTCTTATCTATTAATTAGATAGTGTGAACAGAGAAGGTGTTGGTGATACCGGTAGGAACCAGAGCACCGTTAACCATGCAGATGGTGTCACCCTTCTTAGCCAGACCGGTCTCTAAAGCGATCTTCTTGCCGAGCTCGAAGAACTCATCGGTAGACTCGATGCGGTTAACAACCTGTGGGATAACGCCACGAACTAAGCAAAGCTGACGAGCAGTCTTCATGTGTGGAGTTAAGGCTAAGATGTGGGAAGTAGGGAAGTACTTACGCAGAGCCTTTGGAGCATTGCCGTGCTCAGTAGCAACAACGATTAACTGACCACCTAAAGTCTCGGTAGCCTCAACAGCAGCTAAGGAAACAGCCTCAGTAGTGTTGAGATCCTTGTGGCGGTAGTCAACACGTGCCTGAACTTCGCGGTCAGAACGACGGCAGATAGTAGCCATGGTTGAAACAGCCTCGAGAGGATACTTACCCTTAGCAGACTCACCAGAGAGCATAACAGCATCGGTACCATCAAGAATAGCGTTAGCAACGTCGCCTGCCTCAGCACGAGTAGGACGTGGGTTCTTGATCATGGAGTCGAGCATCTGGGTTGCAGTAATAACTGGCTTGCCAACCTCGTTGCAGCGCTTGATCATGTGCTTCTGGTGGAAAATAACTTCCTGAGCAGGAATCTCAACGCCTAAGTCACCACGAGCAACCATGATACCGTCAGCAGTAGCTAAGATATCTTCGAAGTTATCGATACCTTCCTGGTTCTCGATCTTAGCGATGATCTTGATCTCGCTGCCGCCGTTAGCGTCTAAGAAGTTACGGATGTCCTGTACGTCCTGACGGTTACGGGTGAAAGAAGCAGCAACGTAGTCAACGTTACGCTGAATACCGAAAAGGATGTCTCTCTTATCGTGCTCAGATAAGAACGGCATAGAGATGTGGGTGTTTGGAAGGTTAACGCCCTTCTTCTCACCTAAGGTGCCGTTGTTCATAACCTCACAGAAAACTTCGGTATCGGTGGTGCTTAAGACCTTTAATGCGATTAAGCCGTCATCAAGCAGAACGATGTCACCTTCGTTTAAGTCACGTGCTAAGTCTTCGTAGGTAACAGCGATACGCTCACGGTTGCCGATAACAGTGCTATCGGTAGTGATTGTGATCTTCTGACCAGTTACAAGCTGAATGTCCTGACCATTTTCTAACTTGCAGGTACGGATCTCTGGGCCACGAGTATCGAGCAGAACGGCAAAGATCTTACCGGTCTCTTTCATGATGGCTTCTAAGTTGGTAATACGGCCACCGTGCTCTTCAAAGTCACCGTGTGAGAAGTTTAAACGCATTACGTTCATACCAGCGTTTAATAAAGACTCAAGAACCTCACGCATTTCGGACTTTGGACCGATGGTGCAAACCATCTTAGTTTTCTTCAGCACTTAAAATACCTCGTAACGAGAAAGAAATAATTCAACTAATTTTCGGGTGCTGATTATAGCAAAGGAAAAGCTAAGAACAGGTTAAGAACAGTCAAAAGTGATAAAAAATTTTTTTCTATTACAGTATTTTATAAAGTCAGTTAACTAAATCTTTGATATTCCTATAAAGCCGATTTATTTGCGTATTATGTGCCTGGATCCAAGTAGCCAAGCATCGGGCTTTGTGAGTACTTAGACGTTAAATTTGCGCTTTCTTGCGCTCAAAACGGCCCTTAGGCCAACTTTAGGTGATAATTGAAAGATAGCTCACAGAAATTTGGAAAAATCTGTGTTTTAGCAAAATTTGCATAAGTATTACTTATGGAATATGGTTACAAAACCTTATATATAAGCCAAATGATGTAAAAAGAAATGCTTCAAATTTTGAGTTTCACTTTGGTAATTGCTGTGTAAGCATACTTGTCGTACAGGCTGACATACAAGTCAGATCAAGAGGCAAATTAAGTGTAGATGCGCTTTGGCTTATGTTTGAGGCAGCATGTTTCTGCTACAGATAGATTGTAGTGATCGTATGAATACAGGGCTTCAGCTTTTGAAGCATGACTGCGTCGGTTGATGAAGCGCTATGAAGTTCAATGATGATGAGCTGTTGTGGCAAATAAGAGATCTTATATTGCTAAGTGAAGAGGTGAGGATAGGGCTAGAAAGACTTTGGCATTTGCTACCTGATGCTTCGGTATAAAGGTGGGGTTAGATAGGCACAAATACAAAAGGCACAAAAGCAAATAGCACACAAGCAAAGGGTACAAAAACAAAAGGCGCAACCAAAATGGAAGCGCCTTTTGTTTTCAAATCAAACGATTAAATCGTTCTTATCTTAGAAGAGCTTTGCGTAAGCAGCTAAGATTAAGAAGAAAGAACCGAATGAGAAGAAGCATGCTGCACCGTAGAACACATAGTGGTGTAACTTAGTGGTGTGAATACCAACATCGTGGAGGGAGTGGTATAAACGGTGGAAGCAGTGGAAGAACATGGTGAATAAAACCACGAACAGGATGAGACCAACGATCCAGCTGCCGAAGATTGCCTTGGCCTGTTCAAAGTTTAATAAACCAGAGGTTAAGTCTGGTGATGATAAACCAGCTGCTAATAAGATTACTAAAACAGCAGGTAATACCATAGCAACGGTCATACCGCCGGCACCGAATAATAACCAGAAAATTGGCTCATCGGAACGTACTGGCTTTTGCATGATGATTACTCCCGAATTACATGCTGGCGAAAGCAGCAATTAAGATAACAAGAGTAGCACCGCCCATTGCAGCGTATAAAGCGCCAACAACAGCAGTTTCAGGTACTAACTCAGTAGTGTTCTTGTTCATGAATACACGAACAGCCTTAGGCATAAGAGCAAACCAAGTTACAGCATGGAATACGCTAGCGCCTAATACGGCAACGTTAAGTAACATTACCAGTGGGTGGGCTAAGAATGAATTAACATACCAAAGCCATGGGGCTGCTGATTCAACAGTAGCAACTTCACCGCTGAAGTCGCACAGTACGAACATGAACACGCCTAACATGATCTCAAGTGCACCGAAAAGGGCTGCAGCAGCAGTACCTTCACGGAGCATGTAGCGGAAGTAGAACGGATTCTTTGTCCACCAAGTAGCCTCAAACTTAGGATTGTAAGGCTTGCGGTAATTCTTTACATCGCTCATTGTTTTACTCCGGCTTGAACATTCTGATGACGTAGTCGGTAGCACTCATCTTCTTGCCCAGCTGAATTGCAGAGCTTGGATCTACGTGCTTAGGACAAACCTCGGAGCAGTAACCAACGAAGGTACAACCCCAAACACCTTCCTCAGCTGAGAGGTAAGGTAAGCGATAAGCCTGACCACCGTCGCGGTTGTCGATGTTGTAACGATATAACAGGGTTAAAGCGGCTGGGCCGATGAACTCCTTGTTAATCTTGTACTGAGGGCAAGCTGCATAGCAGCAACCGCAGTTAATGCACTGAGCAAACTGACGGTAAGCTTCCATCTGCTGAGGAGTCTGCTTGTAAGCCTGGTTTAATGGCTTGTTCTTGTCCTTCTCAGCTGGGATGATGTAAGGCTTAATGCGCTCAATCTTCTCAATGAGATCGGAGATGTCAACAACGAGGTCGCGCTCGATTGGGAAGTTATCAAGTGGAGCGATCTTGAGCTCTTTGCCCTCGTAGTCACGTAAGAAGGTCTTACATGCTAAGTGAGGAACACCGTTAACCATCATACCGCAAGAACCGCAAACGGCCATACGGCAAGACCAACGGAAAGAAAGGCTTGGCTCGAAGTGATCCTTGATGTAGAACAGAGCCTCGAGAACTGAAGTCTCGTGGATGTAAGGAACGTCGAAGGACTGCTCCCATGGCTTCTCGTCATGCTCCGGACGGTAGCGGAGGACGGTAACCTTCATAGTCTTTTGCTGTGGTGACATTATTACTTAGCCTCCTGCTCTTTCTTTGCCTTTGCAGCTTCTGCAGCTTCAGCTTCAGCGCCGTATACACGCTTAGCAGGCTGGAAGGTGGTGATCTTAACATCGCTGTAGGAAATATCTGGCAGACCAGTTTCCTTGTTGTAGATAGCAAGAGTGTGCTTGAGGAAGTTCTTGTCGTCACGCTCTTTGTATGCACCATCTGGACCGTCTAAGCGCTGGTGGGAACCACGAGACTCTTTACGGTTGATAGCAGAGTGAACCATGGTCTCAGCACAGTCTAAGGTGTAACCAAGCTCAATTAAGTTCATCCACTCGGTGTTGAATACGCGGCTACGATCGGTTAAGCGAACGTTAGGCAGACGCTTGCGCAGACCCTTCAGGACATCGATAGTCTCCTGCATGGTCTCCTGCTCACGGTAAATACCAACGCCCTTTTCCATGCTCTCGCCCATCTCAGTACGGATCTTGTACTGTGACTCATTGCCCTGAACATCGAATAAGGATAATGCACGAGCCATAGCAGCTTCAGCCTGACGGTCGAGCTCCTTAGAGTCGTGAGCCTTAACCTCGTGTGCGCGCTGTGCAGCAACGTCACCAGAGAGCTTACCGAATACAACGGTCTCAACGAGAGAGTTGGAACCTAAGCGGTTTGCACCGTGGATACCAACGGAAGCACACTCACCGGCAGCGTATAAGCCTGGCATACGGGTAGCGGTGTTGCCATCAGTCTCAATACCACCCATGGTGTAGTGAACTACTGGGCGAATTGGAATAGGCTGCTTAACTGGGTCTACACCTGAGTAGGTCATAGCCAGTTCGCAAATCATTGGGAGACGCTCGTGTAAGTACTTCTCACCTAAGTGGGTCAGGTCTAAGTGAACTGCCTCACCTAAAGGATACTTAATGGTGCGGCCCTTACGTGATTCCTGCCAGAAAGCCTGGGAAACACGGTCACGTGGACCTAATTCCATGTACTTGTTCTTTGGCTGACCAACTGGGGTCTCTGGGCCAAGACCGTAGTCCTGGAGGTAACGGTAGCCGTCCTTGTTGTACAGAACACCGCCCTCACCACGGCAACCTTCGGTCATTAAGATACCGCAGCCAAGAAGGCCGGTTGGGTGGTACTGAACGAATTCCATATCACGGATAGGTACACCGTGACGGTAAGCTAAGGAGATACCGTCGCCAGTTACGATGCCACCATCGGTGTTGAAGATGTAAGCACGGCCTGCACCGCCAGTAGCGATAATTACAGACTTAGCATTGATCTGACGGAATACACCGTTCTGCAGATCATAAGTTACAACACCACGGCACTCACCATCTTCAACGAGTAAGTCTAAAACGAAGTGCTCGTCAAAACGCTCGATTGATGGGAACTGAACGGAGGTCTGGAATAAGGTATGGAGCATGTGGAAGCCGGACTTATCAGCGGCGAACCAAGTGCGTGGTACCTTCATACCGCCGAAACGACGTACGTTAACGTCGCCGTCATCCTTACGTGACCATGGGCAGCCCCAGTGCTCTAACTGGAACAGCTCTTCAGTGGTGTGACGAACGAAGTATTCAACTACGTCCTGCTCGCACAGCCAGTCACCGCCAGCAACGGTGTCCTCAAAGTGCTTCTGGAAAGAGTCATCATCACGAACTACACCAGCTGCACCACCTTCTGCAGCCACAGTGTGGCTACGCATTGGGTAAACCTTTGAAATAAGTGCAACGCGAAGCTTTGGATCTGCTTGAGCAACTGCGATAGCTGCACGTAAGCCAGTACCACCAGCACCGACGATTGCAACGTCAGCTTGAATTTTTTCCACGTGTATCTCCTAAGCCTTGAGTGTGTTATCGCACCGCGATAAACCACCCGGCAAACAGCAAAAATCGTGATTAATATATCACAAGAGGATACATATTTTCTCGCGTAAAACCTAAGTACGATCACGAAAATGGATACACATAATGAACCAGATTCTAGATATGCAACCGAGGTCATTTTTTTACCTCTTGTAGAGGCAAAAAACTGTTTACACGAGTCAGTAAAATGATAACTAAGTTGTGTCTCTTAATCATCAGATTTGCAAGTCCAGACCTTTCGGCGTAGTCCTGATTTGGGTGTCAATGATCTAAAGCTTATCGATTATAACAACGGGCCACATCAAGTTGTTTAACCCTTTGAGTTCTAGAGCTTAGAGCAAGACAAAATCGGTTACTAACATACAAGCGTCACATTAGTTTAAGTTAAGGAGTTCTTAACTACAGCAATCTAATGTGTTTGTAAGCATATGGTTGCTCGTAGCAACACTGCTTTACTAAAGGAACAACCGCTGAAAAGTCAGGATTTGCACTTGAGAGTTTTGCTATCAACTCAACAAATAATTTGTCAGTTGCAGCAAGGCTCCTAGTAAGCTGCAGTTTTGATCGATGTCTTCAACTGCATAACTCATTAAGCCTGATAAGGGAAGCTATGTGCCTTAGCAAGTAGCTTCGGTTATCTTAAGTCCAAATGAATCTAGGTATTCTAACCTGAATAGTTTAGCGCTTGAGAACTTGGATCCCAAAAATGCGATGTTGCTATACAAATTTTTGCGTGACAGACGCGCACCAGAGTAATTGCAAGTGCTTAAGTACAATCAAATGATTGAATAAGAACAATTAAAGCTACAAAATTAAAGCTCATAAGACGACTTTAGTAGCTTTTTATACAACCTCTAAATCATGGTGATCTTTAAATCCGAAATTTGTGTTGATCTAATGCAATGGCCCATGCCATAAATTGTTAGTCTCTCCAAGCCTTGCATGTGTGCTTACTTATTAGGATTGATTAAGCAATGCTTACATGGCGTGAAGTAATGAGTTACCAATAAGACTTTCACTTTTGTAAGTGTATTGATCTAATAAAAGTATGCTGAGTTAACAGTGGTCACGATCTTAATCGGTGGTGATCTAAAGAAACAGTGATCTTGAGCCTATTGGCGATCTAAAAATACAGCTGCATTCTTAGCCTACTGATCTTCAAAGCAGGAGTGATCTTGTATTGGGGTAGCTCATTTCAAGGTGGCGATCTTAAACGCTAGTATGGGGGTGAGATCTTAAGGTAGAAAGGGGATGAAGGATGTAGCAGAATGGATCTTGGCGGGGAATATAGCAGAATGGATCTTGGCGGGGGATGTAGCACAATGGAGCTTGGCAATGCCCAAGATCTCTTAGCTGAGATCTTGGGAAACTTACATGTAAGGAAGCTAAATTAGCTATTTGCGAGAGCTGTATTAGCGATCATAGGCTGACCCATCTTCACAACGGCACCTGAGGTGATTGATGAGTGAAGATCGCCGCCTTGTACTGGCCATAAAGTAATAACGGTAGATCCGAACTTGAAGTGTCCGATCTCATCACCACGCTTGTATCTGAGATCCTTATCAGCGTAGTTCTTGACCTCAATACCGCTGCGACGGACTACGGTACCATCCCATACAGTGCCAATAGAACCAACCATTGCAGCACCAACCATGATGACAGCCATTGGGCCTAATTCGGTTTCAAAGATACATACCAAGCGCTCGTTCTTGGTAAAAAGATCATCCATATAAGAGACGTTGCGACGACCAACAGGGAAGTGACGACCTGGAATATGAATGGTACGTAAGAGCTTGCCATCTACTGGCATATGAATACGGTGGTAGTTAGCTGGTGAAAGGTAGGTACAGCAGAACATACCGTTTTCAAATAAGTCACTATCTTCTTTAAGTCCACCAACTAAGGCACGTAAAGAGTAGTCAATGCCCTTAGCTTGGATGAGACGGCCAGACTTAATAGTAGCTGCTTGCCCAACAGTACCATCTACAGGAGATACTGCTTTGCACTCACTTTCAGAGGCGATAGGGCGTGCATCTTCTTTAAGTTTACGGATAAAGAATTCGTTAAAGGTTTCGTAGCTCTTTAAATCAGGATTAGCGCATTCTTCAAGATTGATCTTATAAGTAGTAACAAACTTTTTAATGAGCCATTGAGTAAAGCCACCCATCTTTGCATCGGTAAGCTTAGATGAAAGAAAGGTTAAAGTAGAAAGTGGGGTAAGGTACTCAAAGACCTTTAAGATTAGACCGAACATGTAAGTTCCTCAAAATGTTCTTAAGTGGCAAATGGAAATCTGTAAACGTACTCATCTTTATGTTTGAGTAGGGGACAAGATTAATTTGCACGTCTTAAGCCACATAATTAATCAATTTGTAGGAGCAAACAAGGTATAGGAATTTGCCCTCTTGTGCAATGATTATATGCCCCAAAGCATAGGAATAAGATAGGCATCTCATACTAAGCTAAGGTACAAAAACGCTACATTCACATGTCTGCATAAGCTGCATTGCAAAAGTTACCAAGGTAGTAGCTGTTCTAGCTTATCTATGTGAAAGATGAAATTGCTCTGATCTTATAGCAGGGACTAGCTAATACCTTGGGTATGGTCAGATGGATTTTCTTGTATTGCGCTGCTGTTCCTTGCTTTTATATGAATGCTAGCTGTTAATAAGACTGCAGATGTGTTTAGAAGGTTTAGGTGTTTAACAACAGCTCCGCTGCAGATATGCTGAAGCCACACTACAGCTATGCTCCTCTTTAGTTATGGGATGGCATATAAAAGTTGAGATAGGGTTACTGAATTTAATGGTGGTGGGTGCACTTTGTCAGTTTTGCAGCTTTCTAAAGTAGGTTGAAGATTAAATTCAGTTAGGACTTTGATTAAGTTTTGCTAATTTTGAGTGATTTTGATGGTGCGATCGCCATGAAAAGTGCGGTGAGTGATAGGTTTTGAACCAAACTTTCAAAAAAGTTTAACATTGCAAAAGTCGCATAAAAATGCCATTTATTAACAAAATGCGGTACTTTTTATGCACTGAATGTAAAATTTTTTTGAAAGGGGGCTTGCAATGGTTAAAAAACTCCTTATAATGGCGGGCCATGGAGAGCGGGAATAGCTCAGTTGGTAGAGCATAACCTTGCCATGGTTAGGGTCGCGAGTTCGAACCTCGTTTCCCGCTCCATTAAAATTCATTATCTTTATGCGGGAATAGCTCAGTTGGTAGAGCATAACCTTGCCATGGTTAGGGTCGCGAGTTCGAACCTCGTTTCCCGCTCCAAAGTTTAATGAATTACTTTACACTCTATGCGGGAATAGCTCAGTTGGTAGAGCATAACCTTGCCATGGTTAGGGTCGCGAGTTCGAACCTCGTTTCCCGCTC
>NZ_CABTML010000044.1:0-4792 GCF_902485895.1 uncultured Anaerobiospirillum sp.
ATTGTACATGGCACTCATAGATTAACTAAGGATCTTTTATAGTCATAATAATCATTTATAGATTATCAAATTATTGAACGGCATAAAGGCATAAATAAGCTTTTATGCCGTTTTTTATTGTCATTTTCGTAAATATGACTTTTTATAATGAGATATAAATCATATTTATAGTGCGTAAAGATGTTATTTATAGATTGACTATAATAGTCTAGTCAAACTATAATGTGACAAATATAGGTAGATTTTGACAGTCTATAAATGAGAGGAGCGTATGCTACCTTTAAAGTTGAATGAGGATTGGCTACTAGGCAAAAAGAAAGGGCTGTGTTCCGGTGAGTTGTCCAAGTACACTCCATGGATTTCTATTCGCAGCTTTCACTCATATACACCTAGGCACCGTGTGTTTAACGCTAAGCTGAACCGCATAATTCACCTAATGTCACAAGGTGAACTCATGTATTTTCATCTTTTTGATTGGGACGATCGTATTCGCGATATCAAAGAGCAGTATGCGTTAGATCCTATGGTCACATACCAAATTGCTGATAGATTAAAGATTAAGCATCCAGGATATACATCTGGAGGGCAGGTTATGACCTCAGATTTCTTGCTGACTTTTATCAATAAGGACGGTATTGAGCAAAAGATGGCTGTTCAAGTTAAAGAGTCAGATACCTTGGATAAAAGAACCATGGAGAAGATTGAGCTTGAGCGGGTTTATTGGGAAAGTAAAGGTATTACATTTAAACTTTGCTTCTCAAGTGAGATCAACAGAACGTTTGCTGAAAACCTTCAACATCTCTACATGCATAGGCAAAAGTCTGTTCGCGAAGAAGACCTTGATGTGCTTTACAAGATACTTACGCAAGTAATTAGAGATGTGCCTGAAGCGTCGTTCAGTTTTATATCAGATAAGATTCAACTTCCCGTACCATCAGGCGTATCGTACAGCCTGACAGAAGCGATTAAATTGCTTTGCGCTAAGAAATTACTTAAATTTCCAGTTGAGACAAGGCATCTCAATGATTGTGAGCTTAAGGACTTTGTGGAGGCCTAGACAAATGATTAGCAAGAATGATGTTTTGCTGAAAGATGGAGTTACTTACAGAGTTTTGTTTGTTGATTATGACAAGATCGGACTCTATGACATGAACAACTCTAAATCTGGCATCAGCTATACTGTTGTTTGTAAAGACGAGCTAAATGAGCAGTTTAACTCTGGTCACATAACAAAAGAGAAAGACCCATATGAGAGTCTCAGAGATGCTTGCACTAAAAATAACGTCGCAAGGATGGAAGCTAACTTTGAGATTATCAAGCCTATCGTGACTTCTCCAAGTATTCTGTATTCGAAGAGTGAATGTACTGCTGCTATAAACTCTGTTGCAGGCGATGATAAAGTACTTAGCCGCAAGATTTATAGGCTATTAGGACGTTGGTTCCAAAGAGGGCAATGCAAAGGAGCATTGTTACCTGACTACAGAGCTGTAGGCAAAGGAACAAGGAATCTAACAAAGTGTCCTGGTCGCAAAAGCGGTGGCTTGATACCAATAATGAATGATGCTCTTCGCTCTCTAATGGCTAGAGTTATCAAAAAGTATGTCCTTGTCGAGAATCACCTATCTCTTCAGAGAGCATATTCTGAGCTGCTACGTGCTTATATGGAAGCTTATCCAGATTCTCAAGTGCTTCCTAGCATGGGTCAGTTCAGGGGCTTCTACTACAGAACAACAACTCGTAGAGACCGAAACATTAATCAGAACTCTAAGCGTATCTTCAACAAGGATATTCAAGCCAAAATGGGCTCGGTGTATGAGGCCTCAAGTTTTATTGGTGCAGTCTACGAAGTGGATGCAACCGTAGATAATGTTTACCTTATTTCATCAGGTTCAAGTCCTAGAGCTGTTGGCCGACCTGTGCTCTATCTTGTGACTGACAGATTCTCTGGCATGATAGCTGGCTTTTCGGTATCGCTTGAAAATGCTCAATACCGAAGCGCAGCTGAGGCAATTTACTGTGCAATTGCGGAAAAGACAAAGTACTTCAAAGAGTCTTTTGACATCGATTTACCTTTCGAGTGGGATGTCTCAGGTATTCCTGAGGCTATTTGTGCAGATAATGCTGAGCTAGAGGGTGTACAGATTGAACACTTTCTCAGATATTGTAATGTTACTATTACCAATACTGCACCATATAGAGCAGACCAAAAAGGCTCAGTTGAAAACAGCATCCACCTCGTTCAAAAGGAACTTGCCTCATTTCTTGTAAAACAGTCATTTACATCAAATCTCAGCAAGAAAGCTGGCGGCCAAGATAACAGAGCTAATGCAGTTTTGACACTTCAAGACTATAGAGCAATGATCTTATATGCTATTGATACCATTAATCATAGAGTAAGAAGAAATATGCCAGCTAATTATCCACCTGAGCTACCTTGCACTCCAATTGCTCTATGGAAATGGGCTAAGTCATTAAAAGCTAGTGCTCTATGTAACTGTGCAAACGAAGACGCATTACGTTTGAGCTTAATGCATAAGCAAACAGCCACTGTTTCAAGAGAGGGCGTCAAGTGTTCTAAGATTGTTTATACATGCAAAGAGCTTGAAAATGATGGATATTTTGATCGTGATGGTAATTCTAAGAAAATATATAAGCCTTCTCTAGCGATTGATCATGGTAATGTAGCTAATGCTTGGATCTATCCAGACCCAATTAATCACCCTGAAAAGTACTTACGTTGCAGACTTGCCTCCCATAGTAGCTACTTGGCTGGCTGTTGCATGTATGAAGCCAATATGATTCTTGAAATAAAATCAGCTTCACTCAAGCACGCTCAGATGGATCAAGACCTACTCAGATGTGACAATAGAGAGAGGCTTGAGGATATTTGGGAGTCAGCTAAAAGACGGCTCGATAAATGTGCATCTACTCTAAGTGAGAAGGCTCAAATAGATTTAATTAAAGAGTCTAGACTCAATGAAAAAATTAAAGATGCATGTGCTCGCTCTTTATCCAATAAGACTGGCCCTAAACAAGAAATTGCAGATAATAGCTCAGACACGGAAAGCCACAATGACTATGATTTACCGTGGGGCTATGCAGATCGATTTACACATAATATTTAACTTGTTTTACAGAGGCTAATATGAGTTCAGAAAAGGTCAGAGTTGAAATAGCAAAGCTAAGCAGACAAAGGTATCAGTTTTTTGCTAGCAACATTTTAGTTGATGCTTTGCCCCTGACTAACAACTGGGATTATGAACTCATTATTAACAAGCTTGAGGGTGGAAATCTTAAGCGTCCTGAGAACATCTTAGATTATTCGCCAAGGGAGAAGATTGAGTTCCTTAAATCATGCATGAGGAACGTTTTTATTGGCACTGTAAATCACCTAGTTCTGTTTGAAACTATTGATGACTTAATTAGGTACGGCTATTACTGCAGAACACCAGTAGATATGCATGCAATCGTGCAGGGCGAAAGTGAAAATGCAGATGAAAGCTCAGATGAGCATGTTGTTGAGGAAAAAATTTATACTGAAGAAGAGCTATATACCGCAGACTCGGATATTGATAAATATGAGTCAAATGAAAGTATTTCTACTAGTATAACCCCAGCAACATGCATTATTGGATGGTCTGGCACTGGTAAAACCAGTAGCATCAATCATATTTTGAAGGTCTACCCACAAGTACTTCTACACAGAAAGTCAGTATTTAGTACGTCCTTCAAACAAGTTGTATGGCTGAAAATTGAGTGTCCTTCTAGAGCACTTCCAAAGTCGCTATGTATCTCGATGCTTGAGGCATTAGATAAAGCAGCAGGAACAGCATATTCAAGCAAAATAACTCATCCAATGAGCCAAACAAGAGCGCAAATGATTACTGCAAATGCTTTGAGGGCGCATTTTGTTGGTCTTATTGTTATAGATGAGATGCAGAATATAGCAGATCAAAGTAGCAAAGATGATTTCCTCAACTTCTTGGTTGAGCTAACAAATACCATTCAAGCCTCCTTACTCTTTGTTGGCACTCCAAAGATGACTAAGCTGTTTGGCAGTGACTTCAGGATATTGCGCAGATGTGCTCAGTTTGGCTCTATGGAATGGGGCAGGCTTGTGCCAACGTCAGATATTAGGGTGCCTGGTAGCTTTGATAAGTTCTTAGACAGGCTGCTTAAATATAACATTGTCAGTACTAGGCCACTTGATATTGCAACAAGAGAGGCGTTGTTTAAGTACTCTCAAGGCATACCTGACATTCTTATTAAGCTATTCTTCATTACACAAATTGAAGTGATAGCAAGATCCCAGGAGTTTCATGCTAGTCATGTAAAAAAGGCGTTTGAGCTGCATTTCCCTGAGCTTAAACCACTAATCAAAGCAATCAGGGAACAAGATCTTACCGTGCTCGATAGATATTCAGACATAAACCTGAGTACACCTGAATTAGAGTTGAAAGTCGAGAGCTCAATTAAGTCTACAATGAATACCCTAGTGGATGATGCATCAGAAACAATAGACAAGTCTCTGGGGGATGAGATCTTCCTATCGGCAGTAAATTTAAGTGCCCTTATACAGAGAGTCTTATCTAGGATCAAAGACTATAAAGACATGACAGAAGAAAATAAAGAAAAACTCAGATTAGCTATTGTTAAAGACCTTGTGAACGGCAATACCGTTACTATAGATAGAGCAATGGAGTTAGCTAATGATATAACTAAGGATGCCAAACTATAAATAATTTGACATTCTATACGTGATTATTTAGATAAACTATAAATGCCATGTACA
>NZ_CABTML010000045.1:0-72402 GCF_902485895.1 uncultured Anaerobiospirillum sp.
TAAAAGCAATAAATTTAGTGTAAGAACGAAAAGAATTAGTGGCAAACTAAGTCGCGGGAAAAGACAAGTTTGCGAGATTGCAGCACCAAAAAGTCTTTCAGAGGTGTTTCACTAAATTCAACTTGGAAGTAATATTCACCATCAGCGTTTTTTAAAGTATCTACGTTTGGTGCGCCCTTACTCATAAGAACATGTGCACCTGCAAATGTAGTCTTCTTACCGATACGTGTAATTTCTTGGCAAAGAGAATTTACTTCCTCTTGGAGGGCCTTACGGTCTTTGGCGGTGTTGGTACCGTTAGCAGCCTGTACGGCTAAGGTACGGATACGCTGCAGCATGTTGGTGGTCTCATCGAGAGCACCTTCAATGGTCTGAGCTAAGGCGATACCGTCATTAGCGTTACGGTTGCCCTGGTTGAGTCCATTAATTTGGGATGTTAAGCGGTCAGAGATCTGCAGACCTGCTGCGTCGTCTTTTGAGCTATTGATACGAAGACCTGAGGAGAGTCTTTGGTATGAGGTGTTCAGAGCTAAGGTGGAGTTAGCTAATTTACGCTGTGCGTTAATCGAGCTAACGTTAGTGTTGACGTATAAAGCCATAGTTTGTTTCTCACATCATGAGCCATGAGCTCACTGTAGAACCATGGCTAATATCATCTATGCAAGAAAGAGCATATTTTGTGCCTATCAACAATACGTTATTAGCTATATTTTTGCGTCAGTATGGCCTTGTAGATGGGGATGCTTTTGAATGACTTTTGCCCTTGATGCAAACTAGTAGTGAGGAGGCGGGGTCTCTTCGCTAAGAGGACGCACGGCTGCCGGGGCATCTTGCATCGAAGCTAAGAACTTGATTTGGCGTTCAAGCTTATCGACTCTGTCTAAGAGATTATCGATGTATTTGCCGGTGTCATTGAGAGTCATGTCCATCCAAGCAAGGCGCTCTTGCATCTTTTGCATATCGTTTTCAAGCTGAGCGCAGCGTTGCTCAAGTGCCTCAACTTCACAATTCTTTTCGCCTGCCATGTAATTTCCCATTACGTGTAGATGTGTCTAATGAACAAAAGTTTTGCCTTTGAGCAAGTGCTAGTGCGTGAGCTAATGGTATTTCCATAGCTGCTTTTAGTTACGCTTATTGTGCTCAAAACAGCCGTAATTTAAGCAAAGTGAGGTGGTGATTACAAGTGAATTTTGTTCGTTAAATGCTCTATCTTTGCACTTGTGGTATTTGTGAGTAGATTTGCGTGTACACTTGAGGCTAAGGCAGGACTGGGGACTTGCTAATTTAGGTCCTATTTTTGGCACATATGATAGAGCCCTGTTGCTGCTAATTAAGTAAATAGTTTTGGTTTTTATAGGATACAGATATGGCTGTTGAGATGGTGGACATCATCGACCTTGATGATAACGTGGTTAGAACTGTAACTCGCAAGCAGATGCGTCAAGAACAGCTGCCGCACCGTGCATCCTATATTTTGATGGTTGATAGCGCTGGTCGCATTTTAGTTGAGGTTAGAACTCTTACTAAAGACTATGCTCCAGGCATGTTTGACCCATGCGTGGGTGGTGTAGTTCAGCATGGTGAAGATGGCGACATTACCGCTGAGCGTGAGGTCGCTGAAGAGGTAGGCGTTAACATTAAGCTTTCCGATCCAAACTTCCACTCTTTAGGCAAGATTGCCTTTGAGCACCATGACTTTGATGGCTTTACCATGGCCTATCTGTACTTACTGCAAGGTGACTTTATTACCGTGCGTCAGGCCTCTGAGGTGAGCGGCATTATGTATCTTTCTCCTGAAGAGTTAACCCGCCTTAAAGATCAGTGCACTGTAGATAGCTACCGTGCATTTGAAGAGATTCTCCGTCGTGCTCGTGAAAGAGGCATAGCTATTTAAGATCATTGCTATTTAGAAGTAAGGCTAGGCCTTGCCTTGCCTTGCTTTCATTCATTCTCTTTTAATTTCCTCTTACCACTTGCTTGTGAATGCAGGAGCTAGGAATTGCATATTGTCTGAATGACGCTAATTGTAGATTCCGTCGTTGTGTCTTGAGGTGGATGCAGCGTTGTTTTGATTTTTGTTTGTTGCGGGCATGAAAAAGCCCCGCTAGGCGGGGCTTAAGGAAAAAAGAGGAAACTAGTAACGATGGCGCATGTGATGCGCCATTTGGGCGTTAGGCCTTTGGGCAATATGCCTTAGGGTATTAGTCCTTTTCGCTCTCAAGCAGGCTCTTGTGGAGGAGCTTGAGCACATCGACAGCATTATCCTCGGCTACTAAGAAGCACAGGTTGTGGGATGATGCGCCGTAGCAGATCATGCGTACAGCGTAGTTGTCGATAGCAGAGAAGACCTCTGCAGTAATGTGTGAAGTACGGGCCATGTTGTTACCGATAACAGCAACTAAGGACAGGCCTGACTCAGTACGTACGTGGCAGAACTCACGAAGCTCATGGTAAAGAGCCTCAGGGATTGAGGATAAACCAGAAGTCTGGCTGCCAGCGTCGATAGTAATCGCGATAGAAACCTCAGAGGTAGATACCAAGTCTACAGAGAGGTTGTATTTTGCAAAGATGCTAAATACCTGAGCTAAGAAGCCGGTAGCGCCTACCATCTTAGGAGATGAGAGCACGATTAAGGTCTGGCTCTTACGCAGTGCTACAGCGCGGAAAGCTGGAGAGTAATCTGTGGTTGGACGTACCCAAGTACCACCCTGCTCAGGAGCCTTAGAAGAGCCAACATATACAGGGATACCGCAACGTACAGCTGGAACTAAGGTAGAAGGGTGCAGAATCTTGGCACCAAAGGTTGCCATCTCAGCGGCCTCAAGATAGGTCAGCTCAGAAATAGGCATTGCCTCAGGAACTAAGCGTGGATCAGTGGTGTATACACCTGGAACGTCAGTCCAAATAGAGATGGTCTGAGCGTGGCATGATTCACCTAATAAGGCAGCTGAGTAGTCAGAACCGCCACGGCCTAAGGTAGTGGTCTGGCCGCTTGAATCAGCACCGATGAAGCCCTGAGTTACAACAATCTTGCCGCTATCAAGCAGTGGAACTAAGTGCTCTTCGCTTAAAGAAGAGATAACTTCAACTAAAGCCACAGCCTTGCCGTAGGATGAGTCGGTACGCATTACACGACGTACATCAAACCACTCGGCATCAAAGCCCTTTTGCTTGAAAATCTGAGTAATGAGGTAGGAGGACATGAGCTCGCCGTGGGAAACTAGGCGATCTGTGATCATGTCAGTACGAGTCATGGAAGCTTGAACTGCTAAATCATGAACAACCTTGAGGTAGTTCTTGATTACAGCCTCGTGCTCTTCTTGGTTATCCAGTTTGGAGATGATCTCTTTGTGGATAGCAAAAACCTTAGCAATGATCTCCTCGCGACCAGCGCTATCACAAGCACCAGAGGCAAGCTCTACTAATAAATTGGTAACACCTGCGCAAGCTGAAACAACAACGAGTTTAGTGTTTTTGTTAGAGGTAACAACCTCTACACACTTGCTCATTGCGTCATAGTTTGCGACTGATGTTCCACCGAACTTTGCGATATCAAGGTTTTGCATAACTGTCTTACTATCTTAATTTAGTAGCATAGAAGAGCGTCAAACGATTGAGACATACCCACTCTATTCTTCCATTTGGTTAATGAATTATGTTGAAATCATATTAGGCGGGCATTTGTTACCAATCAAGCCTCTATTTATAGTGCACTCCATTTGCGCATTTGTATCAATTACAGCCTGCAATGGAGTAATGAGCGTCATTTTACTCTACAAATGCCTTATATAAGCCTTTCTTTGGTATTCATTTTGATCACGGTCACATTATTATGCGTCATTGTTGTGCAATGTGAGGGTGGTCTTGTCTTGCATGATGCATCTTGGTGCAATTGTATTTTTGCCTTATTAGCTCAAAGTCCTTTCCAAAATTGCCATCAAGCACGATTTCTACAGACCCCCAAGTTCCTTGTTGCATCCCTAGATTAAGGCGCTGTGCACTTATTTCTTTGGCGATGGGGCTATGTAGATGCGTTTGAGCTTTTGTGTATGCGTGTGATCTTTTGTATTAGTTTTTCTGCACTGAGCGCCATAAAGCTATCAAGTATTAAGCCTTTAGATATATGAGCTTGTAGCGTACGTTCTTATGGTTGATAAGATGCGTGGCTGATTATGTAGGCGTTTGCTGTTAAGACGAGTGCTTATCGATACAATCTGTTTGTGTAGACTTTAACTGTTCAGCCTTTTGGGATGGTTGGCTGATTATGCGCATGAAAAAAGCCACTGCAATCATGATCTTTGTTTCATGAGTGAGTGGCTTTTGCGTAGGCATAAGTACTTGGGGGCTAGGAACGGAGTTGCTATCCTTAGTGCGCCGGATTGTTCCTGCTCCTGCTCCTGCTCCTGCTCATGTGCTTATGCTTGCTTTGATTAGTTACTCGTCCGTGGCAGCAAGCTCATAGCATGGCTTGTAGTCACGCTGTGAGAGCAAGATACGGCCTTGATCAATGAAGTCAGACATCAGCTTGCCGATGTAGTCGATGATCTCCTTGTCGCCATGGAGCTTAAATGGACCATGTTCCTTAATCTGCTTGATACCGTATTCCTTTACGTTACCAGTTACGATACCAGAGAAGGCACGGCGTAAGTTAGCTGCTAACATGAAAGGCTCTTGATCCATTGAGAGGTTGAGCTTAGCCATGGACTCATGAGTTACATCAAACGGATCCTGCAGCTCATGAGGAATGTGCAGTGACCAGTTGTAGCAATAAGACTCATGAATTAAAGTTCGGTGCTCATGAATAGTCTTCATGCCTTCAGTAACTGTCTTAGCTACAGCTTCTTCATCGCCAATGATGATTTGGTAATGACGACGAATCTCATCACCAAAGCAGTGTACTAAGAACTCATCAATTGCATCAAAGTAAGCGCGATTAGCTTCGCTACCAGTGAGAATTACCGGCATTGGATTATGGCGATTCTCATTGCACAGCTTGATGCCTAAGATGTAGAGGAGCTCTTCGGCAGTACCTGGGCCGCCAGGGAACACTATGAGCACGTGACCTAATCGTACAAAGGCCTCAAGGCGCTTCTCGATATCTGGCATGATAACGAGGTTAGAGACAAATGGATTTGGCGGCTCAGCTGCAATAATAGATGGCTCGGTAAGACCAATACGCTCACAGTTTTGAGCTTGATCTTGCAGGGCATGACCTTCTAAAGAACCACGCATTGGGGCTTCCATAATGCCAGGACCACAGCCAGTGCAGATGTCTATGCCTCTAAGACCTAAACAACGACCTACGCTGTAGGCATAGCTATACTCTTCTTGAGAGATGGAGTGACCACCCCAGCATACAGCGATGTTTGGAGCGGTATCTGCCTTGATAGCCTCAGCTGAACGTAGGATATGGAAGATCTCATTGGTAATCAGAGCGCCTTTTTCTTCATTTGAAACATTATCGATCTGCTCTTTGAATGTGTCAGTTAAGGCTCTTACTTGCACGATATCTCTAAGTACTGAGTAAAGGTGCTTTTGCAGAGTCTTAATTACCTTACCATCGACAATGGCAGATTTTGGAGGATTGATAAGTTCGAGCTTTAAGCCACGCTCGTTACGTACCACATCAATCTCAAAGCTTCTGTAGTTGTCTAAAAGCTCTTTGGAGTTGTCTGTGAGGTTGCCGCTATTGAGCACAGCAAGGGAGCAGTTGCGATACAGATCGTAAAGCTCACCTTGTGACTTTAAAGAAATCTTGTCTGCCTCAAACTGAGTTAATAAAGACATGGCTCCAGAGGGCCATACAACCTGAATGCCCATTTAACCTCACTTACTGACCGTTACGATCAGGACTAAACTTACTCTCAACTCATGACCTTGTTTAACATCAAATCAATTGAGTTAAGGCTTTGACCTCATCTTAGCGCATTAGCATTAACAAATGATGCTATTCGTGTGTGATTCGTATTGAAACATAAACTCACATGTACAAGTTGTGAGCTAGGCCCAAAATCGTTAAGCAAAGTATGGCTGTACTTATGACAAATGGGCCCACGGGAGTGTACACTCCCGGGAGCACATCAAGTGCTAACCATGTATCAAGCTAGTTAAGAGCAATTAACAGTATAGATTGCTTAAGGTCAGTCTACAGCTATTAACAGTAACTGACTATAACCACTACGTGCGATACGAGGGTAAGTAGGTTTTAGCCTAGTTTGATTGCATGGAGCGTGTGGCTTGATATGTAATTAGATGCCTTGCTTCTGAGGTAGGAGGGATTGTGCAGGAGCAATTAACAGCAGGTATGCGAATATAGGCAGCAAAGAGCTTTGCTGCCAGAAATTTTGGGAGCTTTTTGTTTGGCTTTGTGGCCCTTGCTTTTAATTGCTTTACTGTCTTGGAGTGCGCTTTGGCTCGTCAAAGCTGTGGGCATTTGAGCGCACTGGATTGATATCGATACCGCCACGACGAGTAAAGGAGCAAGAGACGGTGAGCTCGTCGCACTTACAGATGTTGATAAGATCGGTAAAGATCATCTCACAGCATTGCTCGTGGAAGCCCTGATGACGACGATATGAAACTAAGTAGGCAAGCAGTGAAGCATGGTCAATCTTTTCACCGCTGTAGCTAATAGTAACTGTAGCGTAATCAGGTTGTGCGGTTACTGGACAACGAGATCTAAAGAGATTGGTGGTAACAGTCTCTGAGACATTCTCTTTCTTGTTAGCAAGTCTAAGCAGGCTTGAGTCAACCTCAAAAGTCTTAAACTTTACATCAGCAAGGCTAGGATCGTTCTCTAAGATGAGATCGCTAGTATCCACTAAAGGCATGGCGCTTGAGTTAAGCTCATACAGCTTTACTTTTACCTCAGTGTTTAAAAGCTGATTTAAGTCCTGACAAATGACAGAGCTAACCTCATCTGGGCCGTTGAACATAGTTTGGCTAAATGAACCAAGATAGAGTTTTAAGCTCTTGGACTCAACGATGTAAGGTGAAGTGCAAGGTACCTTAATGCTGGCCATGTAGCATTGTGGCAGACCATTGGGAGCTAAGAAGGTAAGCTCATAAGCACGCCAAAGATCAAAGCCTCTAAATGGAGGCATGACCATCTTGCCGCGACCTTGGGCACGAGGGATAGGAAATAGTAAGGATGGGGTGTACTCTTCAACGTAGCTACTAGTTTTTCCTAATGGAATATCCTTTTGATGCATGATTTCTCTATCCCTAAACTAAACAACATGGGCGCTCAAAAAGCGCCCTCTAATTATACTGACTAAGTTTCGTGTAGTTTCAAAAACAGCAAAAAATCTACATGCCTCGAGTTGGCGTGTAGTAAGAGCATTTGGCTGTATTTGGGCAATGGATCTCACGCTTTAGAGATCGCCAAAGTGGGAGCCTAAGATGGATAAGGTCACTAAGGCTGCAGTCTCGGTACGTAAGATACGGGGGCCTAAGGTAACGCCAGTAAAGCCTGCTTGATTAGCAAGCTCGACCTCATCGTCTGAAAAGCCACCTTCTGGACCAATTAAGATACGGTACTTGCCAGTGCTTGGTAGATCGGTAATCTTGCGTTGAGCACGTGGATCTAAGGTGAGATTGATAAAGCCATGCTCATCGCAGAGGCTTTGAGTATCACTAGTTGCACTGTGCTCTTTAATGAAGTTTGCCAAGGTGGTAATTGAGGTAACCTCAGGTACAACATTACGACCGCATTGCTCGCAAGCAGAGATCGCAATGCGCTGATAGCTCTCAATCTTCTTTTGGGCACGATCGCCATCGAGCTTAACCCCACAGCGTGAAGATGTCAGTGGAATGATCTTGCTAATACCAAGCTCTACAGCTTTTTGAATAGTAAAGTCCATGCGATCACCACGGCTGATGACCTGCAGCAACTCTACTTGTACTGGGCTTTCAACACTGCGCTCACACTCATTAGTAAGTTTAGCTATAGTTTTTTTGCCAGACTCGGTAAGCTCGGCTTCAAACTCATGACTACGGCCATCAAATACAAAGATCTTATCGCCAGCTTTAAGGCGTAATACCTTAGAAATATGGTTAGCACCAAAGGCATCGAGCGTAAATTCAGCGCCGACTTCTTGTGGCATGTTAGCGTCATAAATACGAGGAATACGCATGGCTTGATCCTGGCTAAAAGATGGGGTGGTAATGTGATAGCGTCGTAAGATTGTACACCACAGTACAGATCTTTAGTGTCTTTGCAGCAACGTTAAAAGAAAGCGATGTCCACAAGTGCCTAGCCATAAGCCTATAGCGGCATCCAAGCATAGTCTTATACGGGCATCGAAGCATTGTATTGAGCGACCATGACCATGCCCATGCCTATGAGCATGACCATGCCATTGGTAGTTGGCATGGCCATAGGCATAGACGTGTGATTGGCTTATGCATGTTTTAGAAGAAACTGCATAAGTGCTTGACGAGGACGCGCTAGAGGCTGTTGTTAGGCTGTTTAGGCGCTCTCTCAAGTACATCATCACTGCATTTTGTGAGGCTAATTATCTTAGCTTGCAAGCAGCAGTGATGAACTTATTGTCGTTACCCTGAACCTTTTTAATCAGCTCATTACGACGGCAATCAAAATCAGTGACTGGGTACATACGATCCCATGCTTCATAGAGCTTACGCTGCTGTGGAGCTAAACGGATATTGTATTGATCTGCCATGTACATATAGGCACGAGCGATTTGACCACGAGACTGCTTTGGTGGCTGAGCTTTGCGACCCTTAAAGTCCACTACCATCTCGCACTTGCCGTACTGAGTTGGCTTGCCATTCCAATCAGTAAATTGGAAGTTACCACGATCACCATTAACCTCGCCTACGCTTGGGTAGAGGTTGTGCAGATCACCCTCCATCTGTCTAAACTTAGCATCCTTGCCGCAGTTCTTACGACCACCATCTTGCCAGCACTGCATCTGATGACCAAAGTTCCAAGCTGGCATCACGTGCTCAACTTCGATGCGGGAGGCGCGATTGGCATTCTTACGTACCTCATAGCCGCAGGAGTCTAAATCAAGCTGCCACTTAACTCGCTTACCGCCACCAGTGTAGCTTAGGTCACAGCCACAGTAGATAGTAGAGGTGTTACCAAACTCCTTATCTAAAGTCTGATAGATACCAGGCAGTACTTTTTTAGCTGCAGTAAAGCTCTCCATAGCTTGAGCTTGCTGTGACATGCTCATGATGCCCAAAGCAGCGCCGACAACAGCACAGCCTTTAGTTAAGCGAACAGTAAATGACATAAACTCACTCCCAATCATGAAAAACGACAAACATTTCCACCATAAGTCTGAGGAAAACTCATACTTAGATTAAAGCATAGAAAGTAGTCCCAAGACAGCCTTGTATTGTATGGGCAAAAGGCAAGTAAAGTTCATCTAGTGCAAAAAATCTATACGACTGCCCAATACATCTACCACTCGAGCACCATCAAAGATCACCAAAGATCGTCAAAATCCACAGCACAGTGCTTTATAGATTGCCCAAAATGGACAATAGGCATTTAAAGATGGTCACAAGATGCACTGTAGTGCTGTATAGATTGTCCAAAATGGACAATAGGCATTTAAAGATGGTCACAAGATGTAGAGTAGTGCTTTATAGATTGCCCAAAATAGGTAATTGGCATTTATAGATAGTCACAAAATGCAGAGTAGTGCTTTATAGATTGCTAAAACTGATGGCGCGTGGATTTGAGGTGGTCACAAGATGCAAAGTAGTGCTTTATAGATTGCCAAAACTGATTGCGCGTGGATTTGAGGTGGTCACAAGATGCAGTGTAGTGCTGTATAGATTGCCAAAACTGATGGCACGTGGATTTAGGGTGGTCATAGTGCAATGACGTGGGATTTGCGTCTTTGGTGGAAAGTTTAGGGCGCGAGATTGCAAAAACATGATCGCTGCATTACTTAGAGGTAACAACTCACTTGCTGTGTTGTGCTAACATTTATAGATTGAATCGACTTTTCGCAGGCTCACAATTTGTGGGCTAGTGTGTGGCGAGGGTCGTGAGGATTACTAAACAGCTTATGGAGTTTTACCATGTTTATTGAGCTTAAGGAACTTGCATCATTTGGTGTCGCCGGTAACTTTACAGGTCACCTTGAGCAGGCAGGTGAGGATAAGGACTTTACCCAGGTAAAGACCGCAGAGGCTGATGCGCCAAAGGCTGTTTTCCCAACCTATTTACCAAAGATTGGCCCAAACACCCCTGAGTTTTTAGGCACTTTCCCATTTGATGATTACTCCATCATTTTCCCAGAAGGTGAGCAAAAGCTGCAGATTGAGCCTGAGTGCGCCATTGTGTTCGATGTAGAGTGGACTGCAGATAAGGTTAGTGCACTCCATCCATTAGTTTTCGGCGCTGCCAATGACTGCTCTATTCGTAAGCAGGGTGCAAAGAAGATCTCCGAGAAGAAGAACTGGGGTCATGCATCTAAGGGCTTTGCCTCTAATTACATCAAGGTAGACTCTTTAACCAAGGGCGGCATCTTAGATCGTTACCGTATTGCTTCTTTCTTAGAGCGTGATGGCAAGATCTATCCATATGGTGAGGACAGTCCGGTACGTGACTACTCATACTTCTACGAGAAGTTAGTTGCATGGCTTATCGACCGCTTAAACAACCAAAAGGATGAAGGTCCTGCTGAGAACATCAACATGTACTTAAACGAGGCTGGCCGTCCAACTCGTATTTTAGTTTCTGTTGGTGCAACTCGTTACACTGAGTACGGTCAGACCAACTTCCTGCAGGTAGGCGATCACGCATTAGTTGTAGTTTACCCAGAAGATCAGTACACCCCAGAAGAGATCATTCACCGCGCTGAGCGTGATAACCTCGAAGAGGATGACATCTCTGTACTGCGCCAAGAAATCATCATTCGTGGTGAATAAGACTACAGCCTTGCCATGGATGCTTTAGCAAAGCAAAGCAAAGCAACGCAGCGCAAAGTAACGCAAAGCAAAACTAAGTATCGAATCGCATAAACGATAGGCATGGGTATCTACGCATCTTAAGTAGATACTCATGTAAATGCGATAAATAGGCAAATCCGTGGCAATTATTGCTAGTCACTAAAGAGCTTCACATTAAGGTGTTACACTCTTTAGTGTCAGACAACAGCCGTTAAGTTGAGTTGTTCAGCTAGTCTCATAGCTCTAGAAAAGGCTCAAGGTAACGGCTGTTAGTTTTAGTGGCTTATAAAAGTAGGGTCATACTCATGTCAGGGCGGCAATTAGGCTATATCAAAACGACTAGCGGCGACATCATCGAGCTACATGAGGAAGATTACATTCGCTCATTAGAGGCGAGAGATTTGGCTCTAGTAAGCCTAGTTGACTATAAGTCCAATCCAAATGAGTACTTAAGACAGGGTATTGCTCAGGCGCTAGCTACGTTCTACGGCTTATTACTCAATGCCGAATTCTTAGTACACCTTGGCTATGAAAAATCTGGTAATGCTAAGGTCTATTCTGAAAACCGCCGCAATGGCTATGTTCGCAAAAATGTAAGATCGTCCTTTGGACAGCTTGATATCTTAGTACCACGAGATCGTGAGGGTAGTTTTAGTCCCATAGCGATTAGAAAACACTCTCGTGCCGTAACAAGCAATGATGCCAAGCTCATGGCGATCTATGCCCATGCTTTAGATGAAGATCAAATCGCGATCTTGCTGCATAAGATGTACTTTCGTGAGCTTAATGCTGAGTGTATCGACATCATTAAAGATCGTGTGATTGCTGACGTGCGCTTTGCTCAGGCCCGTCGTTTACTACCACTGTATTCTTTTGTGCTGATTTCACGTATTAGCTTTGAGCCTGAAAATCAAATTGCTCAAGGTGAATGGTCTAAGCACTCACTCATGCTAGTACAGGGGGTAGATCTCAAGGGTAATCGCGAAGTTTTAGAGATCTTCTTCTCACCGCCAAGTCCAAACTCCAGCTCTCAGTCTATTCTTGAGGCGCTTAAAGGCCGTGGTGTTGAGGACATCATGATGGTACTCACGGATGGTCTGCCTTTAACCAATGAGGCCTTGCACGAGGTCTATCCATATGCCGTTTTATGCAATGACATTAAGAACAACAAAGATCTCAATGATGTAGGCCCACTACCAAAAGATGATGCCGAGCTTGCAAGCTTACTTAAGCTTCACTCCTCCACAATTAAGTAGCGCCAGCCAAGCTGCCATATTCATTCATTCATTCATCTGTCAGTGCTCTTCACTAAGCCTAAGTATCACTGCTATTGCTATTGCTTTTGTCTAAGCACAAGACGGTCTAGCTGCCATTAAAAGCAAAACGTCGCTCTCCTTGTGCGGGGCTAAGACTATCCATAGACGGCCATGGCCAGATCCACACCATTTCCCCATTTTCCTCGACCTTTGAAACTGCAGCGGCACTGCTAAAAAACGAAAAAGCGCCACTCTAAGTAGTTTAGAGCAGCGCTTTTGGGCATTTAAAGCTTTCTGTACAAGGATAAGCTTTACTTAAGGTATTAGGCCTTAGAAGTTGTAGCTTGCACCAGCGTTAATGCTGAAGCTGTCGGTATTATCAGAGCCGTTGTAGTTGACGCTGACCTTGCTGTTGAAGTTGCCATTTGAGGAGTTCAGGCCAAACTTCACACCGTAAGTTACGTCATCCATGATCTCAGAGTTGAGGTTCAGATCTTTCTTCATGCCGTTAAAGTGAGTGCGTGAAGCAAGTTCAGTATCACCCTCGTTGAGAGTTACGCTCAGATCTAAGCTAGGGGATACGATCCAGCCATTGTTGTAGAAGTCTTGGCTGAAGGTAAGGCCCATTGGTACAGAGATAATGTTTACAGTATCGATGGAGGTATTGGCGATCTCACCCTTAGCAGAGCCTAAGTTGTAAGAGTCAGTCTCAAGACGAGTGAATCTAGTACCAAAGTGTGGGGTTAATGCAAAGAATGGAGTGTTAAAGGTATACATTGCATTAGCACCAGCACTAAAGGCCTTAGAGTCAGCCTTAGTACCTAAGCTACCGTATTCAGCAAAACCTGAGTAGCCGCTGATATCGTGCTTGATGTAGTTAAATGAGGCATCACCGATTAAGGAGAAGTTGCCTACTGCCATGGATGCATAAGCACCAATGCCATAGTAATCAAAATCATCCTTCAGGCCGCCGCCATTGCCAGTCCCTTCAGCATCACCACGACCAATGCTTGCAGCAGCACCCACAGTTAAGTTGCCCAGTGCTAAATCAGCACCAGCACTCATGCCGTATAAGTCTACATCAGCACCATAAGTAGCGCCGCTTGAGTTAAAGCCATCGGCCTTGGTACGACGGAGGTTAGGGGTTGCCCAGAAGCCTGTTACAGCCTCTGTTGGCTTAGAGGCAGTGCTATTTAACAGATTGTCATTCTGATTGAAAATCTGAGAGCTGGACTTCTTAACGTGTGCAAAGCTTTGAGCACGCTCTTGCATTGCATCATTTAAAGCGTCAACTGCAGCCATGGAAGCCTGAGCTGAGCCTGCATAGATAGCAGCATGAGCAGCCTTATCTGCCTCAAGACCGGTATTAGAGTCTGTGGTGATCTTAGCGATGTATTCACCGCCAGCGCCATTAGTGCCGTCAAAGACATTGTTGCCGCCACTAATAGTCTCAGAAAGCATCTCACGAACTGGCTTGGATACCTTGGCAAACTTCTCGTCTAACAGCTTGGTATTTACATCAAGCTTAGCGATAGTACCATCAGTGCCAATAGTGCCGCTTAACAGACCGTTAGTAGAAGTTGCCTTCATTGCAGGGGCATTAGTAGCTCCAGCAAAGATCTGTATGTTGGTATCGTTACCGTTGAACTTACCTGAGAGCAGAACAGTAGTCTTCGCATCGGCAACAACGGTCTTAGAGTCGGTTGCAGTTACATCAATGGCAGCGCCAGTCTTCTTACCATCAGGGCCTACAGTGTAGACATTGTCGGTAATCACCATGGCGGTGTTTTCGCCAAAGGTTACAGCTGCATTTGCATTGGTAGCTGCATCTGGGCCGGTAGCCTTAGGATCAACGACGATCTTGTCTTTACCCTCAAGCTTGATGCCCTTGTTAACCACTAAGGCGTTTTGGATTTCAGAGCCGCTATTAAAGCCGCCATGAGCGCCTAAACGATCCTTAATGATGGAAAGAACATCATCTTTGCTATCAAAGCCAACTGCTAAGACTGCGTTCTTGCCTACAACTGCAGTACCGCTTAAGGTACCAGCTGAATGGGCATCGTTAGCGCCTGCAAGATTTTCTACTACGTGGTAGGAAGCCTGAACGTTAAAGTCAGGATCAACAAATAAAGTTGCGCCATTGAGGTTCATGTTCTTAGCCAGAACATCAGCACCTAAGCCGCCAACCTTGTCCTCACCCACCTGAATAGTGGCACCAGAGCTACCAGTAAAGTTCTCAACCTGAACGATAGCATTACCTGCAATGACGTGGCTGCCTGAGCCATCAAACTGCAGCTCTTTAGCGTCAATGTCGCCATTGATTGCAGAAGAAGCTGAGCCAGTCGTACCTGCAGTAATAGTAATTAAGCTTTCCTTGGCAGTTAAGCTAGAACCTTGGGCAAGCTGTAAGTTTTTAGTGGTTACAGAGCTACCCTCAACAACTAAGTCAGAGTTTGCCTGAACCTTAACTGTACCAATACCTTTATCTGAAGCACCGATATCACCCTTGACGGTAACCTTGCCAGGAGCGCTACCCTCATTGTTGCCAATCAGGAGCTGACCTTGGTTTTCTGCTTCAGCTTTAATCGCGCCAATATTACCAGTGCCTTGTAACTGCAGTGCAGTACCAGCGCCCTTGAAGTTTACGCCAGTGATAGTGCCATCAGCAGTTTGCACGAAGTTATTCTTGCCATTGCCGTTAGCACCTGCATTAGTGAGCTTAACTAAGGTGGAGCTGTTGCCGCTAGTATCAGGGCTTGAAGAGCCGCCTGCAGCAATGTCTAAAGGCTTTGAGGCCTCGACAACTACGTTACCAACAGAAATGCTCTGTTCAACGGCTTCAGGTACCTTAACTTGTGTATTTTGGTACACGCCATCTGGAGTGCCTTGCTCAAGGTCGCCTAAGTTCATCTCTGGCTTGGCATTAGCGTCGGAAATAGCAAAGCCGTCAAAGAAGCCTTCAAAGGTAGTCTTGGTCTTGAGATCCTTAAATTGGTCCATAGTCATGGAGCCAACGTTTGCTAAGTTTACGGTTGAGGTGTTGCCGTTAGCACCGGTCTTAATGGCGTCCTCAGCAAATACATCTTTCTTAAACTCAACAGTCTTACCTTCTTTAAGTTCAAGGATCTTAGAGCCGTCTAAGTGCAGGGAAGAGGTGTTCTCAAGCTCGATAGATGCAGATGCGATCTTATAAGAGCTTGCACCACGAGCATCTAAGGTACCGTCAACCAGCTTAATGCCGTTTTCACCAGTGGTCTCTAGCTTACCGCCATTAACGGTAAGGGAGGCATCTTGGATAGTAAGAGCAACCTTAGCTGGGGTTGATGTGGTGCCAGAGTCAGCAATACCTGCAGCTTCTCCTGCGGCCTTGCCATTGATGCTCATTAAGGCATACAGTCTTTCTTCACCAGATACTGCGCCAGTGCCGGCTTCGCCAGATAAGGCCTTAGCATAGGCAACAGCAGTTGAGGCTGTGCCGCTTGGAGTGCCGCTGCCTGAGCCAGTTGAACCTGAGCCCGAACCAGAACCAGAACCTGAACCAGGGCCAGTGTCTGTTGATGGCTTAACATTGGCAATGATGAGGTCTTTGCCTTGCTCCATGTGGTAATCGCCACCCTTGATGGTGAGACTACCAGATGAAATCTTTAAGCCGCCCTTAATGGTCTCGCTCTTATCTGACTGTAAAACCAGATCATCTTGCAGGGTGTAGTTACCATCATCTGGAGCAACAAACTCAACATTCTGAGCAAACAGGCCCTTAACGCCTAAAGCAGTAGAAGAAGAGTCAAAGTTCTTGGAGCCTAAGGTCAGATTCTTTGCTTGTACATTGAGCTTAGAGGCGTTTTCAATCTTCTTAGAGATGCTAACGTGCTGACCACGTACGAAGCTATTATCCTTAATGGTAATAGCTCCGACCTCACCCTTTTCGCTAAACTTTAAGTCAGAATCAGCAAGCTCAACGTGGCTGTCGGTAAAGTTAATACCGCCACCAGAGTTTAAAACTACAGAGCCAGCGGTTGCGTTCTTGAGCTTGTTATTTGGATCCTTAAACTGAGCATTCTCATCGACATACTGCAGCTTAGAGCCATCAGCATTCTGTGCTTTTAAGAAAGACTTTAACTTAGCCTTAGTAAGCTCTAAAGTAGCCTCACCTTCAGAAGAGCCACTTAAGACTACCTTGGCTTTGCCACCTGATGCAGACTCGTGTCCTGCAAGAACAGCTTCATCGCCAACTTTGAAAGTTGCGCTTTGGACGGTAAGCGTGTCGCTAAGATCTACATAAGACTTGCCATTAACGTTAAATGAGCCGCCCTTGATAGTAACGTTTGAGCCTGCCTTTACAGAGACATTGCCGTTGTTAACATCGGTATTTGCTACCTGATATGTTGCAGTACCTTTACCGCCAGCAACGCCCTCAGCAAAGCTAAGCACGCCTCCGTCTACAGTTACGTTAGCGGCCTTTACTGTATTGTTTTTACCAGAGGTTAGACGGATCTTGCCATCACGATTAACTGTGATGTTAGAGGACTCATTACCAAGAGTTGAAGTACCATCGCCACTAAAGTTTTGAGGAGCTCCAACGGTACCACCAACATGGATTGTGGCACGGCCTGACTCTTCTGGCTTTTCAGTTGAACCAGAGAATTTGTTATTGCCGATAACGATGTTTTTGGCTGCGACTGAGGCTACTGATGCATCGCCGTGAGTAGCAATTTGCAGATTGGACTGTACATTGATGTTGCCTACATCAACATTAAGCTTGCCACCACCCTTTGCGACCATAAACAGGCCAGGGTTTGTACTGCTGCCTTCTGCAGCTACATCAATTGTACCCTCGCCCTTAATGCTAAGAGTTTTGCTATCTGCAGCAGTAAAGTGATTTTCGGTATATGGGTGAACGGTATTCTCAATTAATACTTTTTCCTGAGAGGAAAGAGTTAAGTGAGTATCGCCACTAGCGGTAGTTTGAATACCAACTTTTTCAAACTTACCATGATCGCCAGTATTTGCTTTATCACCAGTAATGGTGACTGTGCCGTTGTCTTTTAGAGATTTTACCCAATCGTCTACATCAAAAGTGGCATCGCCAGTAGCTGCATGGGCGTATGGGGAGACACCACCTGCCGTAAGAGCAATGGCAGATGCTAAACCTCTTATGTAAGGACTCTTGAAGATGGCTCGGTATTGTTCGAGCTGAAAAGTCAGTGCTAAGTTGTTTTGCTTCATTTGAATTATCTTTGGCAAGTGGTTATGAGCTTGGGCTTGATGTTTATGGCTCAAGCTTGTTTAGAACAATGCATGAAAGGCATAGCTAAATGTGTAGGTTCTATGCTTGCTGCATCGTTGCTTCTTTTACGGTGTAAATAGGTCTTAGCTTACTTTCAAATGCTAAAAGTTTGCTTAGATATGTGCTTGCAATTCTCTTAAGCTTCTGTAAGTTAGTAGCTGTGCAGACCTTTAAAATTCTGTAGACAAAATTTAGGTCGCAAGTTATAGAAACTTGAGGGTAACGATGCATAAGAGCGCCACCAAATTTGTCAAATTTCCGATAAATAAGCGACTGTTTGTATAAATAATTGTCTTAATACAATGCCCTTGCAAGTGCTATACCTTAAATAAAAGTTTCAACGACATAGCTTTCAAATATGCATGAATGCCAGGCTGCATCTAAGCGGCGCTGCATTTGGTGAGGCAGCGGCCGCTTATTAGATTTGGCTGTAATAGCTTTGAATGCTTTGAAAGTTTGGAAATTGCCTTGAGGGTGCGTCTTGGGGTGCTAGGCGGTGCCTTCTTTGAGGTGATTGCGACGTTTCATATAGTAGAAATAAACAGTTGCAACAAAGGCAATAATACAGAGCCAGCCTTGGAAGAAGAAAGCAGCTTTAAGATCGCCATCGTCAAGCTCAATGATACGGCCAGCTATGATTGGAACTGTAGTCATGCCGATGGCAAAGAGAGCTTGGAAGAGGCCAATAGCAGAAGAACGACGATAGTGTTCAACACCAACGATGGCCTCACTAGTGGCAATGGTAAAGACAAAGCCAAAGCTCCAGCCTAGGAATACCTGAATAATGATGAGCAGGTAGATGTGAGTAACGATTACTGATAAGAAACAGTAAGCAGCAAGCATGAACAGGGCAGAGCTAACTAAAAATCCTTGTGAGATGCGAGTAAATGGCGGCTTGCCTGAGTAGTAGCTAGAGATAACATTGAACAAGATAAAGACAATGGTCATCAAGCCCATTTCATATGAGCTACCGCCAATACGCAATGCAGCTTCATTAGAAAATGACATGATGGTAGTCATGGTTACGCCTTGCTGAATGGAGGCTAAGAAGGCGAAGAACCAAATACGTTTGCGCTTCGCTACTTTTATAAGATCAGCAACGAGCGGACGATGTTTACTCTCAGGTGGTTCATGCAGGTGAGCATAGGCCGGATCATCTTCTTTTAAGCTCATAGCCAAGAGCATAGCTAAAGCACCAGAGAGTGCGGAGCATAAACACAGAAAGTCCATACCAAAGCCCTCAAAGCATACAGCTGAGGTAATGAAGGCGAGCATGATGCCAAAGTTATTAGCCGCAAAGAGGTAGCCAATCTGAGTTTGCATCCTATCGGGAGTAATGTATTTAGTGCTAAGCAGCATGAAGCTCACCCACAAGGATGAGGCTACACCTGACATGATATTGGCAATTAAGAAGCCATTGCCAGTGCTTTCAAGAATACGAACTACCGATGCGCCTCCAGAAAAAGCACAGCCTACGATAATAATGAGCTTATGCTTGCCTAGCCAATCAGCAAGGATGCCCATAGGGAAGCGCAAACTCATTTGTACGCCGCCATACACGCCTACAATGATGCCTACAAAGTCTGCTGTGACCTTTTGTGCAAGGAGGTAAGGTGCGGTATTAGGCACATAGATGTACTGGGCAAACCAGAACAAGGCAATAATGACCAGCAGTTTAGTGTTCTGACTCATGTTTGTTCTCAAAAGCAAAATCGTATGGCAGATGCTGCATAGGCTTAACTGCAGCAACAAGATCGTGCAGCAGCTTTACGTATGTGTATGTAGCTGTTTTTGCTCAAAAATACGCTCTTTGGGCAGGCTATATTCTGCCATAGCTTGTGCATACTACATGAGTTAAGCCCCAAAATGGGCACAACGGCTCTTAATAATGCAGCTGTACTCTTACGCTTATGACGATTATGTGGCCCAAAGGTGTTATGCATGGGGCCATGTGGCTATGGAATGAGCATGGGGATGGGGATGGACATGAACATGGGCATGGCCATGTGCGGGGGCAAAATGCTGGGCGGCCGCCTTGTGGGCGGGCGCTGGTGTGGTGCTTATATACAAAAGGCAGAGCCTTTTGGGACTCTGCCTTTTGTGAGCAGCCTTTCGTGGCTGCTTAAAGCTTTATGCTTTTAGCATTTGGCTTTTAGCTGTGAGCATTTGATAGCTTATGGCTATGAATTAGCTTAATGCAGCGATGAGGTCTTCAACCTTGTTGGTCTGCTCCCATGGGAAAGCATCACGGCCAAAGTGACCATAAGCAGCAGTCGCACTGTAGATAGGACGCTCGAGGTCTAACATCTTGATGAGTCCGTATGGACGTAAGTCAAATACCTCATTGATTACGTCTGCTATGCGGTCATCGTCGTACTTACCGGTACCGAAGGTGTTAACAGAGATAGAAACAGGCTTAGCAACACCAATAGCGTAGGAAACCTGGATCTCACACTGCTTAGCAAGCTTAGCAGCAACGATGTTCTTAGCAACATAACGAGCAGCGTATGCAGCTGAACGGTCAACCTTAGATGGATCCTTACCAGAGAAAGCACCACCACCGTGACGAGCAGCACCACCGTAGGTATCTACGATGATCTTACGGCCAGTTAAACCACAGTCGCCTACTGGACCACCGATTACGAAACGGCCAGTTGGGTTGATGAAGTACTTAGTGTCATTGGTTAAGTACTTAACTGGGATAACCTTCTTGATGATCTCTTCTTGAACACCTTCAACAACAGAAGTTAAAGAAACATCTGGAGAGTGCTGAGTTGAGAGCACTACGGTGTCAACGTGAGAGATGGTGCCATCTGAATTGTAAGCAAAGGTAACCTGGCTCTTTGCATCAGGACGCAACCAAGGAAGCACGCCCATACGACGAACTTCAGACTGACGCTTAACGAGCAGGTGAGCATAGGTAATAGCTGCAGGCATGCAAACGGCAGTCTCGTCGCAAGCATAGCCGAACATTAAGCCCTGGTCACCAGCACCTTGATCTTCTGGATTCTGGCGGTCTACACCCTGATTGATATCAGGAGACTGCTTGCCTAAAGCATTTAAGAATGCGCAATAGTTTCCGTCAAAGCCGACTTCGGTAGAGTTATAACCGATATCGCAAACAGTCTTTCGAACAACTGCTTCTAAATCAACGTTGGCTTTAGTAGTAACTTCACCTGCGATAACGACCATACCGGTCTTAACTAAGGTTTCGCAAGCAACACGAGCCTTACTGTCTTGGGCTAAGATAGCATCAAGAATAGCGTCGGATACCTGATCGGCAACTTTATCAGGATGTCCTTCAGATACGGACTCGGAAGTAAATAGGCGTGACATGTAGACCCTCCACACAATGTCATGTAGTTAAAAATGGCTTTGTTTTACGAAATCCATCTAGATGCTGTAGCTTCTTGGCAGCCATTGTTTGAGGATTGCTGTGTCTTGTTCTCGAGGCAGGCCAAGAACAAGGTGCAAGCACATACTTAAGGTTGAATACTTAACCTTTTAAGCCCATTAGTAATTGGTTTAAGACCCTAAGCTATAGCCCTGAGCATTGAACATACTACAAGGAGCTAAGCAATGTGGTGGATAAGACCAAGCGGATAAAACTAATGGAACACAGTCTTCTCAAAGAACGTCATCTGTATCAACAGATAAGATCTAGAGGGTGAATAAGCTAGAGGCAAGGATTCGTAAATCGATTGCAACTACTATTCAATGTAAAACAAAACTTCAGACGGCTTTTGTAAGCTCGACGGAAAGATGTGAATACTAAATTCAGGTTAGGCTGTTGCAATACTTTGACTTTAATCAGCAAGCTAGGTAGAGCGTAGCCGCTACCTAGTTGCTACCTAAAATGTGCAACTTAATGTCCTGAATTAGCTTTATATATGCAATAGACAAGCCACAGGTGGCCAAAATTACCGTAACTATTAATTAAAATGGCTTGTTTAAGCTATTTGTCTAGTTCCTGTATTGCTTTGTATAACGCACAATGGAGCGGATTATACACCCGTATAACTGAACAAACACAAGAAAATGTTAATAACTTAACTATGTGATACAAATTGGCAACTGCTGTCAAAACTCAACAGGTAAAACTTAATAAGTTAATAAAAGACTCAGGCGCATGGGGCTTGATGTTTCTTTGCAGTTAATTGCTTCTGTTAGACAGAGTGTATTAAGTATCGTGGCTGGCTTTTGGGAAATATATTGTCGCTAGGCCTGACAAAGCTCAAAAACTACACTCTTTTATCCTAAGGACTGCTTAAAAGGCTATGCACAAGTAGCTCTTGTTAGGTGAAATTTAGATAGTATTACAACCCTTTGCTTTACACATAAGACTAGATACACAACCTTTACTGGCCTATATTTGGGCAGTATCACGCATAATGTTACGTTGATGCTAGACAGTAATGATTAATGCATTACAATTAGCGCCTGTAACAAGGCAAACATGCGCTTTAAAGTATCCTTTATGCTGTTTTATGTGCATGGCTTAAGGTAGCTTTTATAACTGCCACACTACAATAGTTGGGGAGCTGTTAGTTTTCCTTTTAGTGCTGCACGTGCTTGCTTTGTATAGAGTATTGAGTTCTTGGTGCTCAAAGGCTCGTTTTTGTTGTGTCGTAGTTGTAGGTCTCGTAGATTCTTATGGATATTAAGAAGGTTGGTTTTATCGGTACCGGCGTAATGGGCGCTCCAATGGTTGGTCACCTGCTCAAAGCTGGTTATGAGGTGAATGTTTTCACTCGTACCAAAGAGCGTGCAAATGGTGTGATTGAGCAAGGCGCTAAGTGGTGTGACACTCCTCGTGAGTGTGCCGAAGGCTGTGATGTAGTTATTTCCATCGTTGGATATCCAGATGACGTACGTGATGTCTGGACTAATCGCTCCACTGGTGCTTTCAAGGGTATGAAGAAAGGTGCTTATGGCATCGATATGACTACCTCATCACCAGAGCTTGCCTCTGAGTTATTCCAAAGAGGTAAAGCTCTTGGCTTTAATATGGTGGATTGCCCAGTAACTGGCGGTGATATTGGTGCACGCAATGCTACTTTAGCTATGCTCTTTGGTGGCGAGCAAGAATCCTATGAGGCGTTAAAAGACTTCTTAAAGGTCTTTGGTGATCGTGTTGAGTATTTCGGTAATGCAGGTAAGGGCCAATTAGCTAAGGCCTGTAACCAGATTGCAGTTGCCGCGACCATGTTCTCTGCAAGTGAGGCTATCGCTTTTGCCTCTCAGATGGGACTGGATGTTGAAAAAGTTATCGACACTTTAAGCGCTGGTGCAGCTGGCTCATTCTCACTGCGCAGCTACGGCCCTCGTATCTTAAGTGGTGACTACAACCCTGGCTTTAAGATTGCTCACTTCTTAAAAGACATCGAGATTGCTCTTAAGGTTTGCGACTCTCACGGTATTAACCTGCCATGTTTAGAGCTAGCTAAGAAGGCTTACACCGTACTTAATAACATCGGCCACGGCGAAAAGGGTACCCAGGCTCTGTACCTGTTCTACTGCTCTAGCTTAATGCCAGATCTCGACGCTACTGATAAGAACAAATAATCAACCTCTCTTATCAATTTGCGCCTCATTCATATGCATACGTAACGTTGCGTAAGATTACAGGCGCATTTTCTAGCAGGGGGCCCCTGTCCTCCTGCATTAGCCCCGCCTAGCTAGCAGCTCAACTACCCCTTTCTAACTAAGCCATTGCAAATCCAAAGGCAATCACTGTTTTTTGACTTTTGATGAGCTCACGACCGTCTCTGTAGCTACTTAGCCTCTAATAGTTAAAGGCTCATAGCTATATATTGCCCACGAAAAGCTTAAATACTTGCTTTTTCTACAAAGTGATTGTAACGATACAATCAACATCTTATGTTAAATAAACCATAGCGTTATCTAATATCGATCAGGTAGGCTGCCTGCTTTTATTAGCTACTGTTAATTGCACTGTTTGTCGTGGAATGATTTTGACGGCGGGGGTAGCCATTGCCATTGCCATTGCCATTGCCATTGCTTTTGCTTTTGCTTTTGCTGTTGATTTGCTTTGTGCTCGGACGCTGTGATGGCTGTTTTGGCTTTAAAGCCTTTTGGTGCAATGTTGAGTGATTATTTTTCTTAAGAAAGCTTAGAGTCTACGTGCACATTAAGGTTAGGGTGGTCTGAGGGTATCTTTTGGTATCTAAGCGTTATTTAATCGAGTTTATGAGGTTGGGTAGTGTTGCTCCATGATGGTGTTTGCTTGCACATTTTTGGGTGCTAAAAGTTGATCACTATCACTAAACTTAACCAAAGCTTAGTTTGCCTTTATCATGACTCTAATCGCATAAGGTGTACAATCGCTCGCAAAGACTGAAATGCACAAGCAAAGCTAGTTTATAAAGTTCAATAGGCACTTTAATGGCTGAGTTTGAATGCTCTTATGGCTTGAGTTTTAATGCTTTTAAGCTAGGTTTAGTGGCTTGTGCTTTACGATAATGGGCTTTGTAAGTTCTTATGCCTCGGTCGAATAGAATATTAAAAGCTGCCTAATGTTTAGGAGGCTTTTGCATCTTTAAGCACTAATCTTAACTACTCTTGTACAGGGTAAGGTTTTACTTTGCGTGGCACTTGCTTTGGGCGGTGCGTGCTGTTTGACTTGATGATGCTCAAAGCTTAGGTAGCTTGGAAGGATTTTTTTGGAGCAGTTATCATGCGTTTTTTCATTGATACCGCAAATGTTGAAGATATCCGTAAAGCTAATGACATGGGCGTTATCTGCGGTGTTACCACTAATCCAACCCTGATTGCCAAGGAAGGCCGTAAGTTTGAGGAAGTAATTGCTGAGATCGCCTCAATCGTAAATGGTCCTATCAGTGGTGAGGTCAAGCCAACTACTCTTGATGCTCCTACCATGATGCAAGAGGCTCGTCAGATTGCTGCTATCCATCCAAACATGGTAGTTAAGCTCCCAATGACTGTTGAGGGCTTAAAGGCAACTAAGATGTGTACTGCCGAGGGTATCAAGACTAACGTTACCTTAATTTTCACCGCTAACCAGGCTCTTTTAGCTGCTCGTGCCGGTGCTACTTACGTATCTCCTTTCTTAGGTCGTCTTGACGATATCTCAGTTCCTGGTATCGATCTCATTCGTCAGATTTCTGAAATCTTTGAGATTGCCTCCATCAATTCTCAGATCATCGCAGCTTCTGTTCGTAACCCAATCCACGTTATGGACTGTGCATTAGCCGGTGCTGACATTGCTACTGTTCCATACAAGGTAATTGAGCAGATGACTCACCACCCTCTTACCGATCAGGGTATTGAGAAGTTCCAAGAAGACTATCGCAAGGTTTTCGGTTAATAGACTATATTCCCAAGATAAAAGCACAGATGTAGGCTGTACTTATAAGCACAGCCTATGTGAGTGTTAAGCCTCATTCCATTACACAATTACTTTGCTGTACACTTTTTTACACAAAATGGTAAGCAGTCTAAAAATGTTTAGTTTTAAGCATGGTAAGGGCATCAGCTTGGACATTCTAACTAGCACTTAGTGGCTTTAATTAGCACTAAGTGATTAGAAAACTATGCACAGCTCAAAAAAGGCCGATCTCAAGATCGGCTTTTTTCATCTTTTAGGCTAAAATTATTCGAGTTTTGTCCTATATAGAGGTGCATACATTTTTAACGAGCTAAAGTTTGTCTTTAGAAAAGTGTATACAGCTATAACTTACAAAACTATCGGATCAAAAACTGAAAGCAGATGTCTTTAAAGCCCGTACATAAGCGCAAGCACTTGTAGATATACAAGTAAGAGCATCTGCGGTTACACCTTGCTAACTAAGATGGGGTGATGAGGGTAGCTGCTTTCAGTTTTAGATCTATTAGGCTAATAGGAAGGTACATTAGGTACTATTGTTTAATGTCAGGGGAACATAATGGCATTTGACGTTAAGAAAGCGGCAGCAGTTGGTGCAGCCGCAGCAGGTGTTCTGGTTCTATCCAGCGGTTGGTTAATGAGCTTATGCAGCTATAGCGACACTGTAGAAAAGGCACGTCAGGGTATCGAGCTTTATCTTTTAAACGGCAATCCTGAGCTTAAGGATCAAGGCTTATCTGTTGCTCTGTACGAGCGTGATGGTAGCCTCTTTGAGCGTAAGCTCAACTTAGTGGTTACTCTAAACGAGGACTCATTCAATCTGCCTTTAGATGTGTCATTAAATTACGGTTCATATGACATCGTCTTCGACCCAATCCACGCTACTATTAGCCGCGTTAATGCCATCAAGTCTTTAGAGCTTGATACTCTTACCGATATCAAGGCACGTGCTCACTTAAGCTTATTTACTGGCAAGCTGAGCTTCGATGGTTCTGTTTCATACTTAAACGACACTTACGGTCTGTCAAACTATGCATATGCTAAGGCCTTTGACGACTACCAGACCTTACTTAAGGGTGGCAAGTTCGTAAAGGACACCTCCAAGAAGGTTAAGGCTAATGCTCCAGCTGAGCCAGCATACGTTTATGATGCTCACAAGAGCAAGGAAGAGAACTTAGTAGCTTTTGAAGAGTTCAAGAAGCAGGCTATTAAGGATGCTAACAACGTAGCTGAAAAGACTGTTTCCATTATGGGCGAAGAGTCTTTAGAGCAGGTTAAGGCAGACACACGTTTCTTACCTGTTGGTACTGCTAAGTTATCCATCAAGATGGATGCTAACGAGAACATCTCTACTTCTTTAGTAGTAGATAGCTTTGTAAGCGACGATCTTGGTCTTGGCTTATCTGGTGTTAAGTACTACTCATCTAACCGTGGTCTTGCTAACCTCTTAAACTTCGGCCGTAACGAAGTTCAGTGCGACAAGATCTTCTACCCTGTTGGCAATCAGCTTGAGCTCTTAGACAACACCGTTGTTAAGTTACAAAGCGGTCACGTTGCTACTACTGGTGCTTTTGATCTTGCCTACGAGCTTAAGATTGCAAAGGCTTCTGACTTTAGCGATCTGAACTTAAACGGTAAGCTTTCTGGGCTTACCATCAACATGTTCAACAACATGAGTGTTGGTGACATCTTAGCTACTATTGGCCAGAACGGTTTAGACCTGCGCGTAAGCAAGGGTTCAACTGTTAAGGTTCCTGCTTTAGTACGTTTCGATCCATACAAGGATCCTGAGATGCGTGAGGTTACCTTAGGCATCGATGGTAATGTAACTCTGCCAAAGGATAGCCCAATGGGTATCTTCACTGTTCCATTTGTAGATGCTAACGTAACTGCAGATTTAGATGTGAACACCATTGAGGGTAGCTCCATTAACAAGGAAAACCTCGCTGCATTTAGCGTCCATCCAAAGACTGGCGTTTCATCTGCTAAGGTAATTCTCGACGAGAATGGCCTTACTATTAACGGCAAAGAGTTCGTAGATTAAAAGCTAAAACTTTTTAAAGTTTTACAAAAAGCGTAGGGGCCTAAAAACTCCTGCGCTTTTTGCTTTTGGACGCACCAAAAGCATCTAAGCCAACCATAACCATGTTTTGCGTCCACGAACCACAATGAGGAGCCTCAGCACCTTTCGATCTTCTAAGAGCATTGCGCCTATCAACCGCAAAGCCTACCGTACGCAAAGCGTACTGTGGTAGCGGCAAGCGCAAAGCGTACCGTATGCAAAGCGTGATGAGGTGGTTACAACAACTGGTGCTTGGCAAGCACACTCTATTTAGGATGGTGCACAAAGTTGTGTTGTTAGGAAAGCACAGATCTTACTTTGGCCTAATTTAGAATTGGCAGAGGCTTTTTATAATCTCAGATGCAGCCACGCGCTTTTTTGTGGCTTATTAGCCTTATTTTTAGCTTGATGAGCAGCGCTAAGGTAGGCTTTTTGTGGTGAAATTAGCGGTAGGTTAAAAAGATTGTCATTAGCTATGGACTTTTAAGATTTTTTCCCTATCCTAACAACTAAATTAGATGCCGAACTGTTTGTGTTGAAGTTCGGTCTTTTATCTTAGTAATCTTAGACAGTTTCCGACGGCAAAGGCATAAAGCTTAGTGCTTTTAGCATTTGCAAGACATCAATACTGCAGCTTTGGGACAACACTTGTGTTTAGCTAGTGTTTTGTCTTGGGTACAGAGCATACAAATTGGATTTGTACGCTTAGTGCTTACACAAGGATGGCAGTAGTGATCTCTTACAAAGGTTAGGCCACGGCCTACGGCCTGATGCAGTCATTTCACTGGAGAACTCATGTCACAGTATCAGCAATTAGCTAATGCAATTCGTGCCTTAAGCATGGACAGCATTCAGAAGGCCAACTCAGGTCACCCAGGTGCCCCTTTAGGTATGGCCGATATGGCTGAGGCCTTATGGCGCGGCTTTATGCGTCACAACCCAAAGAACCCTAACTGGGCTAACCGTGACCGTTTTATCTTATCTAACGGCCACGCTTCCATGCTGATCTACTCTTTACTCCACTTAACTGGTTATGATCTCAGCATTGAAGACATCAAGAACTTCCGTCAGTTCGGCTCTAAGACCCCTGGTCACCCAGAGTACGGTGAGGTTCCTGGCGTTGAGACCACCACTGGCCCATTAGGTCAGGGTCTTGCCAATGCTGTTGGCTTTGCTATGGCCGAGCAGATGTTAGCCTCCGAGTTCAACAAGGATGGCTTAAACATCGTTGACCACTACACTTACGTATTCATGGGCGACGGCTGCTTAATGGAAGGCATCTCTCACGAGGCATGCTCCTTTGCAGGTACCTTAGGCTTAGGCAAGCTCATCGCTTTATACGACTCTAACGGTATTTCTATCGACGGTCAGGTAAAGGACTGGTTTGGTGACGATACTGCTAAGCGTTTTGAGTCTTACAACTGGCACGTTCAAGAGGTTGACGGCCACGATGGTGAGGCTGTACGTAAGGCTATTAAGGCTGCTCAGGATGAAAAGTCACGTCCATCCTTAATTATCTGTAACACCACCATTGGTAAGGGTTCACCTAACAAGGCTGGTACTGCAGCATCCCACGGCGCACCTTTAGGCGACGATGAGATTGCTAAGACCCGTGAGGCTATTGGCTGGAACTACGGCCCATTTGAGATCCCTGAGGACATTTACGCTCAGTGGTCTGCTGTTGAGTCCGGTGCTAAGGCTGAAGCTGAGTGGAATGATTTATTCAATCAGTACAAGGCTAAGTACCCTGAGCTTGCTAGCGAGTTTGAGCGTCGTATGAAGGGCGATCTGCCATGCGACATTCAGCAAAAGGCTTTAGCATGGGCTGAAGAGTTACAGAAGAACCCAGCTAAGATTGCTACCCGTAAGGCTGGCCAGAACGCATTAGACTTCTTCGGTGCTTTATTACCTGAGCTTGCTGGTGGTTCTGCTGACTTAGCTCCATCCAACTTAACCGTTAACAAGGCTTCTGTTTCCATTAAGCCAGGTGCAATCCAGGGTAACTATGTACACTGGGGTGTGCGTGAGTTCTTAATGGCTGCCGCTATGAACGGCATGATGCTCCACGGCGGCTTCCGTCCATATGGTGGTACCTTCTTAATCTTCTCCGAGTACGCACGTAACGCAATTCGTATGTCTGCTCTGATGAAGATCCCAACCTTATACGTATTCACCCACGACTCTATCGGTGTTGGTGAGGACGGTCCTACCCACGAGCCTATCGAGCAGATTGGTTCTTTACGCTTAATTCCTAACTTAGACACATGGCGTCCATGTGACCAGGTTGAGACTGCTGTAGCTTGGTGCTCCATGGTTGAGAGAAAGTGTGGCCCATCTGAGGTTATTCTCTCCCGTCAGAACTTAGAGCAGATGGATCGTGCTTTAGAGCAGATTCCTCTTATCGCTAAGGGCGGCTATATCTTAAGAGATTGCGACGGCACCCCTGATTTAATCTACATCGCAACTGGTTCTGAGGTTGCCTTAGCTGTTAAGGCTGCTGAGCAGTTAGCTTCTGAGGGCAAGAAGGTACGTGTTGTTTCCATGCCTTGCTGCGAAGTATTCGATCGTCAGAGCGCTGAGTATAAAGAGCAGGTTCTCCCTGCAGCAGTACGTAACCGTGTTGCTGTTGAGGCTGGCTCAACAACTACTTGGTACAAGTACGTTGGTCTTGATGGCAAGGTTTTAGGCATCGACCACTACGGTGCTTCTGCTCCTGCTGACGTTCTCTTTGAGAAGTACGGCTTCACCGTTGATAACACCGTTGCTGTAGGCAAGTCCTTACTCAAGTAATAACAAACCCGAACAAATTACCCCAAAAAGGTAATACTAATCAGATAGCTTGTCGCAAAAGCCAAGCCAAGCCAAGCTAAGCGAAGCAAAGCTAAGCTAAGCCAAGCTATCATAAAGGCACATAAGAGCCTCCATAGCCACACAAAGGTTATGGAGGCTCTTTTACTTTGGCTCAAGCCAAATAGTTCAGCCAAGAGAAAGGTCAATTCTCACGACATCATCTTCTCGACTCCTAAACTCAGCTATAACGTTAAGGTAGCTCTCCATCCAATTAGCCAACGCCAAAAGAGCCAATCCATCGGCCAAGCACAAGCCAATCATGTAGCCAAGCAAAAAAGTAAATGAGCACACAAGCGACCCATCATGCAAGCAGCAAGCAAAAAGACAAACGAGCACACAAGTGACTGGCAATCAAGCTGCATGCAAAAGCAAATAAGGCGTTGGTGGCTGATCGTCTAGCAACAGGAAGTGGTTTTCTGATTGCCTAACAAAAGGTCAGGGTTTACAGGAAAAATAGGGCTAAAGATTGGGCTGGAACAAGAGTAATTAACAGAGTAAGCCTAGCTTTGTGGATTTAGCCTAGGCCAAAGTAAAAAGAGCTCGCAGTTAGACTCTGCGAGCTCCAAGTCTAAGCCTGTGCACGCAGGCTTAGTTTCAGGATTGAATCGGTAAACAAGGTGCATGTGTGATGCATTCTTGTAAGAGTCATGTTGAGTAGCCATTAGGCTAGCTCTTAGCTATACCAACATGAACATAAATTCTTTTGCGCTATATTATGCCACTTAGGATTTCATATAGCCTTGCTAAATTAGCTGTTCTAAAAAGTTATCATTGCTAAATTAGCTATTCTAGAAAATTAGTAGTCAAGCAATGATAGTTGGCCGTCATGACTTTTGTAATTTTGGTCAACCTGCATAATCTTACAAGACCATGATGGATATGCAAACAGTATTACGAAAAATGGATAGCACTTGCTGCATTTTAATGCAAAGCATTACACAATTATGATTTGTATCTAGTTTGTAGTCTCAAATGGCTATACAAAGGCATATTAGACGTACATGAGCTTTTATCATGCTAACTTACAGTACCTTATGCATGAGTACCAAGCCTAATTATGGTGCTTAAAGGCGCATGGCATAATCATCAATAGCCACAGCCTCAGCCTAAGCCCCAGCATCAGCCTCAGCACCATCCGCATTTGCATCTGCATCTGCATTTGCATATGAAGCTGCATCTGTATGTGCAGCTAAAGATGCAGCTGTAAGTGTGTCTAAATGGCACGGGTGCGAGCTAAGTATTGTAGTCGTTTGTTTGTTAGCGCTTGAGGAGGTTTTTAAGGATGATAGCAAAGCGATAGTTATCATCTCTCATTAAATTCTCTGCCTCATCGCCAATGATGTATTTAGGCTGAATATAGTTGCTTAAGAAGTACTCATCGTATGTGGATGTCGAGGAGATACGTCTTGCTGAGGTACGTAAAACATTTACCACCTTCTCTGGAGTGCCCTTTGGTACAACTAAAGTTGCCCAAGCTCCAATGACGAGATTATGTCCTAGCTCTTTAAAGGTTGGTACATCAGGAAAGAGTCTAGAACGCTCGTTAGACATAATGGCTAAGATTTTAAGTGAGCCATTATCAATTTGCTCTTTAAAGGCTGAAGGGTCTGCAAGTGTGGCATTGATTTGTTTGCCAGCAATAGCTGCAGCTATATCTGAGCTGCCTTTAGAGAAAGGAATATGCTTTACACGGACACCAAATTCTTTTTCAAATGCCAAAGTAGCAACATGCCAAATGGCTCCTACACCTGAATTTCCCATTAAGATGGTTCCAGGATGGTTGTGTACATATTCAACAAACTCTTCTAAAGTATCATATGGGGCTGCACTATGGACTAATAAAGCAGCTGGAGCTGAGATTGGAGTAATGATGGGGGTAAAGGCATCGACGGCGATTTTGATCTTTTCCTGATGGGTATATAGAGCCAGATCTACAGTAATCATACCCATGGTGTAGCCGTTGGGTGTAGCATTTGCAATAGCTTTAGTTGCAACTAAGCCACTATGGCAAGGCTCGTTTTCTACATGGATTTTGACGCCTAAATCTTCGGACATTAACTTAGCTAGTCCACGTGCTGCTATGTCCGTACCGCCACCAGCCTTTTTAGGCACAATGATGAGTATATCCCTGCCGTTAGGGAAGTTGGCAGCAGATTTTGCATTAGTGTATGCTTCACTGCTCACGTGTTGGTGGGCATGTTCAGCAAATGCTATTGGACAAAAAGCAAGGGCATAGCTCAGCATAAAAGCTGTGGCTGTAGCAAAAAGTCTATGAACACGCATACAAAAACCTTTTTCTTAAAAGCGAAGCTAAACAACAAGTAGCCATAAAGGCAACTTCGCATTGACAGAACAAGTATCGTACTCATTCTCATTTCTAAATAAGACTCAATGCAGCATATATAACTGCGATCTTGCATAAGTCTTTTAATTCATTTCCAGCATCTTGCATATACAAGATGACTCTTTTTGAGCAATTAATTCAAGCAGCTAGTAGTAGTATAAGACCTGACAAATCGAATTGGTAAAATACAGGATAAACCAATAACTCTAATAAGCCAAAGGCATCTAGGCTAGTTAAGCTAGTGGGACTATTACTCTTGGCTAATTAGTCTAATGGGACTGATGTACTTAAGAGCAGTGCCCAAAAGGCCATTTGTTGTATATAAGCTATGGTGCAAGCAAGCGCAGTGACAGTTCTTTATGATTATGTAGTGCAAGCATAGGGCCTAAAATCGCCTTAACACTTGCAAATGTGTAAATATCGTAAGTAACACTTAGCAAAGCTATGAGACAGATCTACTGTATGCTTGCTACATAAAGACAGTGTAAAGGCTGCGCAAACTTAATTTTTGAAAACTGAAAATTAACTTGTCTACTACCATATCACTAACTAAGGCACTTTAGTGCATTACTTTGAGATTGCTATGCTCAAATTGAGATATAGCAGTGAAATTAAGCCTAAGGTAAGAACATCAGGTTACGCTTAATCTAGTAGCTTATCTTGATTTAGAAAGGCTAGGGATATTCGTGTACTTTTCACGTACAGGCAAAAGGATTTTGGCTTAATGACATGAGGCAATCACTATATAATTGCGTCAGTAAGCTAGAACTACTCTAGTCGTGGATTTTTAGACATAGACTTACGTCCATTGTTTATTAGCATGTCCTGATCACGAGTACTCTCTAATAATTTACTAAGCTTACGTTAACTTTGATTGACAGTATTGTTGTTGTTTAACAAGGGCTCATTTGAAGCCCTCAAAATTGTCAAAGGAATTCTATGTCAGATACGCTACAGGAGAGAGGCTTTCTGACGGCACTAGCTCATAAGCCGCTGCTGGTGTTTTTGATAAGCATCTAAGGTTGTTTTAGATAGTGTCTCTAGGCATGAGCTTAGATAGAACTTAATTTGCAGCGAAAAGTACACAGCGTATTGAGCTTTATTGCTCTTACGGCTTAGCAGCACTGTTTTAAACAGTCTGCAGCTTAGCTTAATTGCTAAGCACAATCTTGTTTGTAGTTTGGATAGCACTGCCTAAATGCGAGCTTGGGTAGTGCTCAAAAATAGTTTTAGTTAAGCAAATGTAGTCTGTTGATATGCAAGAACAACTTTTGGTGTTGCTTGTATAAAGCTACTACATGCTTGATTGCTCTTTATGCATATAAACGAGCAAGATAATCTTGCCCTCGTGTATGCATGCTCATAGCTTGATTGCTTTAGCACTGAGACTCAATTTAAGTTTGAGTTTAATAGCTTTAGTAAAAGCCTTGTGATTGGCTAAAGCTCTATTGTCTTGCTAGGCATAGCTAGTATTGCTTAAGGTAGCTAGCTTTCTTAGTAACGTTAGTCATGCCAATGCTTGGTTGGTTTTGCCAAGCACAGTTAGCTTTGTAAAGGCTTTGCTAGAATTGCCAAAGCAAAGTTAGCCTTGCTAAAGGTATATGGGCTTTGGCACAAGATAGGCTAACAAAATAGCTAAAGACACTTAGCTCTATGCAAAGTAGGCTAAGTGCTGTGAGTTCTTATCTACTAGTTTTTTTTTCTAGCAGTGGCTAGATGTTAATTGCTCATGTAGATAAGTTAGAGAGCTTAGGTTGCTGAGTATGTTTTTAATAACACTGGATCAGAACATCTGGTGTTTTACAGCATTTAAGCAGCTGCTTTAACTAAATTTATAGTCCAGGCTGCTTAATGAGTATTGAGACTAGCTATGCTGTGGTGGATGATGGAAACCGGTTGTTTCGATGAAGAACTCACGTCAACACAGTGTAGAGTCAGGTAGTTTAAGTTTTCCTTTCAGCTACAGAGTTGTAGTTGATGAAGCTAAGTGCAAGGAAGATGTTAATCACTACCATATGGAACATGAGATGATCCTCATCGGGGAAGGGTCATACACTGTCCATCTTGATGACATGAAATACGCCGTGCACAAGGGTGATCTGGTTATTATTCCGGCAGGTGTCAGTCACCATTTTGAGCATCTTGAGCTCAAACTTCCTATCTATAATCAAGACGGTACCATCACTACTGAAGATGGCACCTTAAATACCATTGAGCATACCTTTACCAACAAAGAAGGTGTAACTACTTCATCTAAGCAGGCTATTGAGCATGACTCTTTATGTCTGCGTGCTTTAGAGCAGTCTAATAATGAGCAAGTAGATCCTCCAGTACTAGTTGGCACCTTCCTTAGCGCTAAGCGTGACGCTATCAAAGAGCTCGCAAACTCTGATGCAGAATTACGTGAAGTAGAAGAATTTAAATCACCTCTGCAGTCACTCGTGGAAGACGTAAAAGACGAGTCTGCTAGTACTAAGCAAAAGCACGAAAGAGCAAATAGTAAAGCCAAGAAAAAGACTAGCAAAGCTAAGACAGGAGAGGCAGCATCTAAAGTAAGCAAGCAAGTAGCATCGAGCGTGTCTCTTGATGGTCAAGATGATGATACTTTTGCTAATGCCAAGATGAATGCTGCTGCGCTTAAGTCATGTAAGGAAGACTTAGCATCTAAGCAAAGCAAGAGTAGCTGCAAGAAAAGTAAGGACGCTTATAAGCAAAGCTCTAATACTGATAAGCAAGTAACAGCATCAGAGCTTGAGTTAGATAGTCTTGATGATGTGCAAAACTTTGAGCCTTTAGATGGCCAAGAGTGGCGCTGGAATGATCAAAAAGAGCGTGACTATAGACGTTTAGAGCGCTTAGATAAGTCGGATAGCTTTGTCTACAAGTGCCTGTACTTTGATCCAAACTTAATTTTAGAGCATGCTGGTAATGGTCGTTACTTTATTGAAGCTATTCAAAACGGCCAGATTAAGCTGCAGAGCGTGTTCTATCGTACTAATCCAGACGATAGAGCCGTAATTACTGCTTTTGACGATCTTTGTCATACCGTACAGAGTGTATTTTCTTTAGAGGAAAACTCTGCACAAGATGACAAATTCTCCAAAAGAGCTGCTTTAGAGCTCAAAGCTCAAGGTCAGTTCTTAACTTTAATGGGCATCTTACAGTATGAGCAGCACTATAAAAATCACGAGGAACAAACAGCCTCGGAGCGTCGTCAGGTAAAGCTCGTTAACGATGCCATTAAGTTTATTGCAGCTCACTATAAAGAGAACATCTCGCTCAACCACATAGCTGAGGAGGTCAAGCTGCAGCCAACCTATCTGTGTCGTTCCTTTAAGGAGTACACAGATAAGACTCCTGTTGAGTACATCAATGCTATGCGCATTGAAGAGGCCTGTAAGTTGTTATCACAAACTGACAAACGCATCAGCTCCATAGTTGATGAGCTCGGCTTTAAAGATCCTGGCTATTTTGCACGTGTTTTTAAGAAGTACACAGGATCCAAGCCAAGTGAATATCGCTCTGCAAATACCACCATCAAGGCCGCATCCCCAGCCAAAAAGTAGTACTACCGAAGCACAAGCAATAGCACAAGCAATAGCATTAGCAATTGCAGCTACAGCCAAGCACCATGCCACTGACCATCAAAATATGCAGTGGCCAAAGCTCTTGCATCCCATTAAGCAAGCCATGTCCATATGTGGCATGGCGCAGCATATCCCGCGACGATTAATTCATCAAATTGATAGCAGTCTAAGTGGCCTTAACAGGGAACATATTGATAAAAGGCCATCGTAAATACTATGCATGTTCAGAAACTAAAACTGCGCAAAGACAGGGCGGGAGTGTAAAACGTGGCAGATTCAAAACATAGCAGATGCATGGCATAGACACAGGCTCGGGTGGATAAATAGGCACTGGTATGGACACAGGCTAGTGTGGAAACATAGGCACTGGCTGAGACGCAGGCTCGGGGGAGACATAGACACGGGCGTAGACATAGGCGCTTGAGCGGGCGCTGTTGCTGCCATTTGCTATAGAGCTTGGACTAGGAATTTAGACAGCATGAGTGTACGTAATGGTGTTTAGATTAATGAGTGCGGCAAAGACTCAAATTAGTGCAAAGTCTGCTCTGATTTTCATGATGAGCTTCAAAAAACAGCAAAATATTGGCTTGCACATCTTTACTGTAGCTACTTTGTGGTGAGTTTTTCTAGTGCAAGTGAACTATGCGATACTTTTTTGATATGTTTAATAAGTTGCTGTATCTATGTTGTGAACTATAATATGCCAAACTAGTTCAATAAGACGAGCAAATGTGATGTAGAACGCCATTGCATGACATTTCGTTCTTTGTTATCGTCCAACAAAACATCTATAGATATTTGTCTGACATCTATACCAATTAGCTGAGTTTAATGACAGATCTTAAGGCAGATTTGTTAGTGGTACATGGCAAGTCTTTTCTTCATTACTAGCTTTTAGTACATAGCTTTGAGCTTACACCTGTTTGCTTAAGTTACGAATGGGCTTTGCTAATAACATCTTAGCTTGTATGTAGTGGCTAACTTTATAGTTAGCTATGTTTGCGGTAGTTGCTAAGGATAAGCTGCTGTTTTTGCAGTGTCTTAAATAGAAACTTAGCAATATGGTTTGGTAGTTTTTTTATCTCTGGTGTCGGGATTGTCAACTGCCATGTGGCGGTAGAGGCTGCTTATGTTTACTAAGGAAAACCTTCTCAACAACGTTGAATGCGAGTACAAGTACGGTCTGAACGCGCAGTACGCTGATTGTTTCCTGGATGATTTTATCGCCAAGTTCAATGAGCTCATTGCATTTAACTATGAAGGACTGTCCCAAGAGTTCCGTAGTGAACATGATTTAAAGGAGTTCTTTGCTGATAAGAGCAAGGTAAAGCGCGAAGTGCTTAAGAATGAGTACTTTGATACTGAAGATGACCTTTTATTTAAAGAGTTTAATGCCGGTCTGCGTCTACGCCGCAGTAGTTTGAGCTCAACAGTTGAACAGACCTTAAAGTTCAAAACTCAGGATATGGCAGCAGGTGCCTCTCATACTCATATTGAGACTACAGTTAATGTAGATGACTCAGTGACCTCTCCTGATGTGTCTTTATTTGACAGCAATTTATTACCAAATGGTTTTGCCTCCAAAGTTCAAGGTAAGAGCTTAATTTGTAAGTACTTAACTGTCTTTAAGCGCAGCTCTTTAGTTCTATCTGTGCCTCGCTTTGCTTGCTTTGAGCTAGCTTTAGATCGTGGCAGTATCATCAGTGGCGATATCAGCATTCCGATTTGTGAAGTCGAGTTTGAGCTCAAGAACATTGATAAGCAGTGGCTTGATGAGAATTGGGGTGTAACTGTTTACGACCTTGATGATGTTCGTTTGCAGTTTAGCTCCTTTATCGATGAGGTACTGCTGCTAGTTGCTGGCTCTAGCACTATTTTCATTGATCGTACTGGTATGAAGTACGAAGGTCCAACCGACATTTATGCTCACTCTAAGTCAGGTGAAGCTCCTGATTTAGATAGTGCCGGTTTTGATGACCACATTGTATGCGCCAATTTCTTTACCTCAGATGAGGTGCAAAAGATTCCATCTCTGCCTTTCAAGAAAGGTGGTCTTATCTACGCAGAACCTTTATCCAAATTACGTCGTGCAGTACTGCTAAGTATCTTCAACGCCGACAATCCTGGCTATAAGATTGGATCAGGTGATGATGCATGCATTAGCGTAGAGCGTGGTACTCGTGTTGATGCTGATGCCTTTAGAAAGGCAGTAGTTGAGTATGGAGCTATCCCATCTCCTACCTTAGCTCAATTTGGCAACATGGTTACTTACATGACCAAAACTTACTCACTTGCAGTAGGTCTTGCCAATCTTTTTGGTACTGCAAAGCACTTTGATGACGTGCGTAAGGTCTTGGCTTGCTCCATTACCTTTGCAACAGACCATAAGCTTTTCAACTTAACTGATGAGCTGCGTATTGTGCATCGCCGCATGGCCCAAGATTTAGACTTAAGTGATCTGAGCATGCTTGCAGTAAGTGAGTGCTCCTCAATATTTATTGAGTTCAATGTGAAGATGTGGTTTGAGCCTTTCTATCTGCAGCTGAGCCGCTCTTTAGATTCAGATCCTGACTTTAATGTACACAAGTTTAAGGAGCTCAACGCCTCTGCTGTAAACAACAGCTACTCCATCAAGTCTGCTGAATATATTGAGCGCGTTAACTACATGCTCAAGCGTAAGAACATGATCTTAACTTGCGAATACAGCAATGAAGATGATTTTAAGAGCCTGGCCTTTGCTACTCAATACCACACCAAACAGTCCTGGGAGTCGGTAAACTTAAGCCCAGTGCACTAGCAACAAAGAAGTAGCAAACCACATTCTCATTGGCAGCAAAGATAGCTGTTAACACCCAACAAAGGCCTAGCTCTATCTAGGCCTTTAGTCTTAATAAACCACGAAAAAAAATCATCCAAATACCAACGAGCCTACAATCCGCCCCACAAAATCGACTAGCCCCAAATACCCAAGCTCAAAACCAGCGATCTACAATCGACGGCTTGCTAACATACCCATCAAAAAAAAACTACAAACCATCATCAAGATGGAGAACGACAAGACTAAAAGAAACAGTAAACCTGCAGCAAGGCTAAAATCACTACAAATTGGATATTTTCACTAAGCGTGCGTGCAATCAGTTAAGTACAGAAGTAAAAAGCCTTAAGCGCATAAAAGAACTATATCAAGTAGTACTCATATTCAAAGTAAGTAGCTTCTAAAGGTGGTAAAACTATAATCTTGTCATACAGGCTGATGTTAAGTGAGCCTATGTAAAAGCAAGTAATGGAAAGTCTATTGAGGATAGAGCGTAAATTACGTGTCAGACATTTTTGCAGCAAATTGCAGTCACAGTACTTTAGATTGTATGCTCCACCTTATGAAAATGCGATGTATATCAAGACTTTGTGAAGTACTTACGTCATCTTTTGGGGCAGTATCAGAGCTTGTATACAAGCGCTTTTACGCGCAATGATTGCTGTTGCAAGCTTTGCAGTGTAATAAAGAAAGTTCTAGTTAATTTGCATATAGTGCTTTGTTAGTTGATTTTTAACACGTGGTGTTTATACTTACTAAGTTGATGTTGTTGCAAGCTTTTATCAACTATCCAACAAAACCTCAGCAAGGTTTTGCAGCAATTAGCAATGAACTACTGATGCTGATATGGCTAAGTTTAGTTTTGCAGCAATTTACAGCATTACACCTCTCGTAATTGAACATTATTGACATTGCAAGGGTCTAAAGTGTTTTAACAGACTCTGCAAGATTGCAGCAACAAGCTAGGTTGAGCATTGCTCCCTTAGTTTGTTACTTAGGTTCAATACGGGTATTCAGTCTTAACAAGACATCTATTTTGAGGATTTTCGTTATGGCAGCAGTTAAGAAGATGGCCGACCTCGACCTGAAAGGCAAGCGTGTATTCATCCGTGCCGACTTAAACGTACCTGTAAAGGACGGCAAGGTTACCTCTGATGTACGTATTGTCAGCTCATTGCCAACCATCAAGTTAGCTCTTGAGAAGGGTGCTAAGGTCATGGTTACCTCACACTTAGGCAAGCCTAAGGAGGGTGAGTATGCTCCAGAGTTCTCACTCCAGCCTGTAGTTGACCACATGGCTACCTTGTTAGACTGCCCAGTTCGCCTTGCTAAGGATTACTTAGATGGTGTTGAAGTAAACGAAGGCGAAGTTGTTGTATTAGAGAACGTACGTTTCAACGCTGGCGAGAAGAAGAACGACGAAGCTTTAGCTAAGAAGTACGCTGCTCTGTGCGACGTATTCGTAATGGACGCATTCGGTACTGCTCACCGTGCTCAGGGCTCAACCTACGGTGTTGCTCAGTTCGCTCCAGTTGCTTGCGCAGGCTTATTATTAGACGCTGAGCTTACCGCTTTAGGTAAGGCTTTCGAGAACCCAGAGCGTCCTATGCTGGCTATCGTTGGCGGTTCTAAGGTTTCCACCAAGTTACCAGTTCTCAACTCCTTATTAAAGGTTGCTGACCACATCGTTGTTGGTGGTGGTATTGCTAACACCTTCATGGCAGCCGGCGGTGCTAACGTTGGTAAGTCTCTGTTTGAGGAAGACCTCATTGAGACTGCTAAGGAGCTCTCTGCTAAGACACATATCCCAGAGTTCGTTGACGTTGTTGTTGGTAAGGAGTTCGATCCTAACACCCCAGCTACCGTTAAGGATTTAGCTGACGTTCAGGCTGACGACATGATCATGGACTTAGGCCCTAAGTCTGCTCAGAACATTGTTGACGCTATCAAGAGCGCTAAGACCATCATTTGGAACGGCCCAGTTGGCGTATTCGAGTTCGACCAATTCTCAAACGGCACCAAGACCATGGCTTTAGCTATTGCTGAGTCTGACGCTTTCTCAGTTGCTGGCGGCGGTGACACCATTGCTTCTATCGAGAAGTTCGGTATCAAGGACAAGATCTCCTACATCTCCACTGGCGGCGGCTCATTCTTAGAGTTCTTAGAGGGTAAGAAGTTACCTGCTGTTGAGATTCTCGAGAAGCGTGCAGCTGAGTAATCAATAAGATTACTTTAGGCCTTAAGTTAGGTTCTTTTGACTGACTTATAGAGCCTTAGGCAAGATGGTATTAGCAAACTAAATTGCCGCCATCTTGCCTTAAAACGCAAATTCCACTTTTACAAGCTTGCTTGTGAAAGTATCAAGTACCAAGCATTTTGCTTAGTGCTACTGCTTTTTAAAAGCTATGCCCGATTTTGCAAGGCACCAGTGTTAATGTGCTTATCTTAGATGCGCACTGATGTGTGGGTATCAAAGCACTTGCTTTGACTGATGCATTGAAATCTATTACTCATAAAGAGTGCTAGGAATTGGGTATAATACAGGGGCGTGGAATGGCACGTCTCATAATTAGGATAGACTGATGACTAAGATTTTAGATGTTGTAAAGCCTGGTGTATTAGTAGGCGAGGACTTACAGAAGTTATTCGCTGTTGCAAAAGAGAATGGCTATGCATTCCCTGCTGTTAACTGCGTTGGTACTGACTCTGTAAACGCTGTTTTAGAGGCAGCTGCTAAGGCTCGTTCCGCTGTTATCATCCAGTTCTCAAATGGCGGCGGCCAGTTCGTAGCTGGTAAGGGCTTAAAGATGGAGCGTCCACAGGGCAACGCAATCTTAGGTTCTATCTCCGGCGCTTTACACGTTCACAACGTAGCTAAAGAGTACGGTGTTCCAGTTGTATTACACACTGACCACTGCGCTAAGAAGTTATTACCTTGGATCGACGGCCTCTTAGACGCTGGCGAAGAGTTCTACAAGAAGGAAGGCAAGCCTTTATTCTCTTCACACATGTTAGACCTCTCTGAGGAGTCTTTAGAAGAGAACGTAGACATCTGCTGCAAGTACTTAGAGCGCATGTCTAAGATCGGCATGACCTTAGAGCTCGAGCTTGGCTGCACCGGTGGTGAGGAAGACGGCGTTGATAACTCCGACAAGGACGAGTCTTCTTTATACACCCAGCCTGAGGATGTAGCATACGCTTACGAGCGCTTAATCAAGATTTCTCCAAACTTCACCATCGCTGCTTCATTCGGTAACGTACACGGTGTTTACAAGCCAGGTAACGTTAAGTTAAAGCCAACCATCTTACGTGACTCCCAGAAGTACGTAGCTGAGAAGTTCGGCTTATCCGAGGCTAAGCCATTAAACCTCGTATTCCACGGTGGTTCTGGCTCTACTAAGGAAGAAATCGCTGAGTCTGTATCCTACGGTGTTATTAAGATGAACATCGATACCGACACCCAGTGGGCATGCTGGAAGGGTATCAAGGAATACTACGAGGCAAACAAGGACTACTTACAGGGTCAGCTCGGCAACCCAACCGGTCCAGATGCTCCTAACAAGAAGTACTACGACCCACGCGTATGGTTACGTAAGGGCCAGGAGACCATGGTTGAGCGTGTACTCGAGGCCATGAAGGAATTAGGTTGCGTAGACTCCCTCTAATCGATTAGATTTGTTGTTCATAAATTACATAAAGCTCAGGCCATAGGCTTGGGCTTTTTTAATGTCCGCAAACCAACCAACCAACCAACCAGCCAACAAGCCAATCTTCAATCGGTTCAGCACTCCGCGCATCACTACGAAACAAAGCACAGCAAAGCAAGCCTGCCCATATCAACAGCTGTTCAGCGCATCCCTCTCAATCCATCTCATCTAAAGCCACAATCAAACCATGCAAATTTCGTCTTAAGAACGAAATGAAAAGTTAACAACTTCAGTCCCAAATTCACGACTGGTGCAGCAGATTAGGCCTGAAGATTAATGTGAGCACATTAACTTCGCTCAAAGAACGAAGTGAAAAGTTAACCACTACAGTATCATAGGCATGACTTGGCGCACCAGATGAATCCCATACCTAAGTGTTAGCACATTAACTTCGTTCTAAGTACGAAGTGAAAAGTTAACAACCTAAGCCCAAAAGGCTCGACCAATCGCAGCAGATGAAGCCCATACCTCAATGTTGCACATTAACTTCGCTCTAAGAACGAAATCAAAAGTTAACAACTACAGCACCAGAGATATGGCCAGGAGCTGCATATGAGGACATCGCTTCAATGTGTGCGCATTAACTTAGTTCTAAGAACGAAATGAAAAGTTAACAAATTCAGCGCAAAAGGCGCGACCAATAGCCGCAGTTAAAGCCTGTACATCAATGTGTGCACATTATCTTCGCTCTAAGAACGAAGTGAAAAATTAACAACTGCATCACCGGATGTATGGCTTTGAGCTGCATAAGAGGACTGGCCTCAATATGCGCACATTAATTTCGCTCTAAGAACGAAATGAAAAGTTAACAACTGCATCACCGAAGGTATGGCCTATAGCAGCGGATGAGGACATCGCTTCAATGTGTGCGCATTAACTTCGTTCTAAGAACGAAATGAAAAGTTAACAAATTCAGCGCAAAAGGCGCGACCAATAGCCGCAGTTAAAGCCCGTACACTCAATGTGAGCACATTAACTTCGCTCTAAGAACGAAATGAAAAGTTAACCATATTTAGAACGGTGGAGAATAGTGAGAAGACTTGGATAGGTATGTAAAAGAAAAGATGGCTGCAGGAATGACAGCTTAGATGAAAAGATAGGGCAGGGAAAAATAAGAAAATAATAGAGACATATAGGTGGGAGGCTAATTTGCCAATGTTGTATCTATTGATACATTAACAAATCAACAAAATTAGCGTGGATTTTGAAAATGTTGTACGGGTAAGTGCCAGGTTTTAAAGAGTATTGCCCACATAGCCCCAAGGGCTAATGCCCTTGGAACTAAATGTGTGCGAATACAAGTACTCTTACTGTTGCCCGTGCTACATGGGGTTATCTATTAACCCATTGCAGAGACTAAGTAGTTCAGAGACTGGTTGTAGCCAGCAATGGTGGTATCAAGGCGAGCATACTTCTGACGTAAAGCAGCTTCGTACTCAGCGATGTATTCATCATTCTTGGTTAAGTCAGCCTCGTAGTCCTTAATCTGAGCGTTGAGGTCGTCCTCACGCTTCTTTAAGAGACCATCAGACTTGGTGTAGCTGTCAACGGTATCCTTTAACTGAGATAAGATACCAATCTTGTTGCCATTCTTGTCCTTCTCATCAGAAGAGAAGATCTTAACAACAGCGTTGAAGTTATCGGCAATGTTCTCCTTGAACTTGGTTGAGTCTAAGGACATCTTGCCTTCTTTGTCGATCTTAATACCGATGTCGTAAATGTTCAGACCAGTGCTGTTAGCAGATACGTTGGTCATCATGTTCTGGATCTGAGACTGCAGACCACGGAGCATGGAGTCACCAGCGAGCTGACCACCGTCGTAGTTGTTGGTACCGTCAGTGTAGGTATTGTGCTCGTAAAGGGCACCCATGGTATCCATGAGAGTGTTGTATGCAGTTACGAATGCCTGCATCTTCTCAGTTACCTTCTCGGTATCAGCAGTGATCTTTACGTTGTTGGACTCGAAGTTACCCTTGTCGTCCTTCTTAGACTCACGGTGTACATCAATGGTAATACCAGAAACTGCATCACGGAACTCGTTGGTCTGAGACTCAATGGTTTCGCCGTCAACAGTGATAACTGCATTCTGGCCCTGGGTTACATTCCAGCCCTTTTTATCGGTATCAGAGTTTACGCCCTTGAACTTGTCAGAGCCAGTTTGAGTACCGCCCTTGTCATCAAAGTCCATCTTGATGTTGCCGTCTTTACCGGAAACACCTGAGTCGATAACTAACTTAATGTCACCATTAGCGGTGGTAACAGTGGTAGCAGAAACACCAAAGTCGTTCTCGTTGATCTTACGACGGATGGAGTTGATGTTGTCGTCAGCTGCAACGTCAATCTCGATCTTACGCTCTGGACCAACCTTACCGTTCTCATCCTTGACACCAGGAAGAGTAATGGTCAGCTTACCTTCAGCAAACTTCTCGTCTTTCTTGAAAGTCTGCTCAAGCTTCTCGGTCTTAGCTACCTGAGTAACGGTGATGTCATACTCACCGTTAGCAGCGTCGTCCTTAGTGCTGATAGAGAAGTATGGGTTCTCAGTTGGAAGATCGGTAGTAACCTTACGAGTATTGAAGCCATTGTCCTCGGTCAGAGCCTTAATGGACTTCTGGAACTCTTCAAGAGCGCTCTTTAACTTACCAACACCTGAAAGGGTGATGCTGGTCTCTTCCTTCTTCTTGATTACATTACGGTTAATTTGGCTTGCTTTGGCCTGAACGGACGCAGCAATAATGGACTCAAAGTCCATTCCGGAAGCGGAACCGGCAGAAGTAATTGATGATGCCATTTTGCACTCCTAGTTATTCGCACATAGCCTAGTTTTTTTCCTAGACTGTAATTGAGTACTTGAGTTTGGGAGTAAATCCCTTTCACTTTATATAACGGTGTGAAAACTAAAACTTAAGACTTGAAAGTAACGATTTCTGTAAAACTGTATAGACAGTATCTTATGATCCTTGTCTGTGTGTTTTGCATTAGTTTGCCTATAAAGTGTTTTGCCGCAAATTAAGTAGGCAGGCAATTGATTAGCACTTGTTCAGGCTTTGTTACATCAAGTTAAGGTATGGTTTTATCTACCGTTTACTTGTAACGCTAGCATATCTTATACAAGTTCTAAGCCAATACGCACAAACTTGCAAAAATCTTTATTAAACAGCATAAATAGGCCAGTCATCCGACAGAAATGAGCGCAAAATACCACGGCAAATAAGCACTAAACTCCAAGGTCAATGCGGCAATCTCTACCATATGCGTGATGTACTCAAATGTCTCTGGTTTCTTTCTTAAAGACATAAGACTTTACTTGGCTTAAAAAGCTATTTCTACAAGTATTCATACATCAATAGGATTAAGTGCGGCCTTTTACGTGTCTTCGTCCTAAGAAACTATTTGTGAAACGCATAGCCATGTAAGATGTAGCAAGACAAGGCTTGTGACAATGTAGCTTTAGCTATGTGAAACGTGTGAGAAACAAAAAACGATAGAACCACAATATTTACGTAGTCACTAAGCCTTTATTGCAGTTAAGTCGCTGTAAGTGTAAGAGCAATCGGGCATTCATGGTACAGGCAGTTGGTTGAGTGCGCTTTGCAGCTGTAATGGTAGCAAGTGTAAGATCTTACCGATCTCTTGCCGTCTTAAGATCATGGTTGCGATCTTAACTTCGCCTAAAGATCGCAGCTAACAGAGTAAAGATCTCAAGGGATAGTCATGATCTCAAAGGAATAGGTTAAAGATCTTGTTAGGCCTCATAAGATCTCATGAGCAGTTGATGCAGTAGGATCTCAAGATCTTGCCGCGAACGGCATTGACTCAAAGTGTTCAACTAATCCTATGTGAGTTGAGTTCACCCTTTATATCCTTTATATCCCTTGTATACATGAGTAAATGTATAGCTGCACTCGTATGATGAGTGGGGCCAAATATACCCAAGATCTCAAGTGGCGATCTATGCTTGAGATCATTGGATAAGGTCTTGAGTCTAGTTGTTTAACTGAGATCGCATGTAGAGATCTTAAGTTAGTGTTTGAATAGAGGTGAGTTCTGATCTTTAGGTTTGGGTGAGTATTCAAGATCTTGAGATCTTATGTCATGGCGATCTTAAGATCTCAGCATTTGGTGATATTGCCTATCGCTATCTGTTAAATCATGAAACCTTTTGTAAAGAAGATAGGCTACTGTATCTATACTTTAATAATGGCAATGCAGGCAAGTGCGTGCATATGCTATTGAAGTGAGATTGTGGTGATATCGATCTTTGATCTTGTTACTGCGATTGTTTCTGATCTTTTGTTTGGAGCAGAGACTAAAAAGCCCTGCATAGCAGGGCCTTTTAAGATAAGGATGGTTCGTTGATTAGAGCCAGCCTTTCTTCTTGAAGAAGATGTAAGTAATGGTTGCCGATATGAACATTAGGCATATGGAAAGTGGGTAGCCAAATTCCCACTCAAGCTCTGGCATGTATTTGAAGTTCATACCATAAAGACTTGCAATCCAGGTAGGAGGCATGAACACTACAGCAGCCACAGAGAAGATCTTGATGATCTTGTTCTGCTTATGGTTGGTGTAGCCCATGGATGCTTCTAGCTGGAAGTTGATCTTGTTTGCCAGGAATTGGGTGTGAGGCAAAATGGACTCAATATCGTTGAGCACTTCATCAATGGAGCGCTCTTGGCGATCGTCTAAAGTAGTTTCAAAAGACTTTTTAATGAAGCGTAATGCACGACGGGTATCGTATAGAGCCTGAAGAATCTGACCGTTAAGTTCCTCTTGGCGCACTAACTCGCGTAAAGTGTCCTCAACAGTATCGTCTTGGAGAATCTGATCTGCAGTTTCATCAAGTACGCCGTATGCATCCTCAATAAGGTCAGAGAGCTGATCTACCTTGAGATCTTGCAAGGTAAGCAGAATATCTAATGCAGAACGAACGTCAGCCTTACCGAAACGAATATGGTAGCGAAGTAAGCGTACGATAGACACATCATCTTCTCTGAAAGAGATAAGAAGATTTTTGCGCATGATGAACGACATGTTCACGCCACGGGTGTCATTAGCAAGACGCTGAGGGAATAAGGAGAGGATGTGAACACCATCAGCACTGATCTTAAAACGGGAGGATGACTCCAGATCGTCCATCTCGTCTTCATCAGGAACGTCCTCAACGAAGAGTTTCTCAAGCCACTCACTCTCTTCTTCGCTTGCTTGATGAACATCTAGCCAAATTACGTCCGAGGGTAGAGCATCTCCGGCTTTTACCTTGATAAGGGAGAGTCTGTTATCGTCGTAGAGTTGGCAAGCTGTAATCATCTGAGTCTCCTGAGGACAGCTTATACAGTTTAACTGTATGCCGTGCTGCTGTTCGTTAGTGTTGCCGATTACAAGCAACGTCGCATGACTGTAACCTTATATACATATGTATAAATGGTTCTTAGTCTTTCTCAGTCTATTGCACCTTGAAATTGCTTACAAAGCGCATGTATTAGCCATTTATGGCCTTGTAGGGCCATTGGGCCTGTATACTTTAGGTGAATTTGCAGCTAGTGTCAAACAAAAAATGCCAGCCATCTATCCTTACAAAAGCCCGCTGCAGCCATTGTTAGCGAGTATGTCGAGGTGTTTAGAGCTTAACTGTTGTTCTTGAGTAGCATGGTTATAGCGCCATTACTAACATAGCCAACATAATAGAGTTGGCTTATAAAAGCAGCTTTCTCTGTATGTTGAAGTTTTTAGCTTGTTAGACAAGAGCTAAACAAATTCTTAACTTATACAACTATAGTTAACTTTATCCTTGAGAGGATATAGCGTACGCTCCTTTTGTTAAATCCTATATATAAGCAGATTGCAAACTTAACTTCATTGGTGATTAAGGATTTAACATTCAGTATATGTAATAATGATTGTTATGTATATTAAAATTGAATGTGTAATTGACAAATCCCATGTATGCACAGTTTCTTGAAAAATTCTTAACAAAAAGTTAACAATAGACTGATAATCTTGCGGCAAAATTTAGCCCCTGTGTTACCATTCACAGGAACAGTGCTTGTGAAGTGAATGCTCTATGCTTTCTTCAGCCCCGTCTCATTCGGGATGCAAGGTGTCTTAAGCAAACTTCCATGTCGCTCTGATTGATTATGCGTCCAACTTAGTCTTAATGTTCTTAACATAAAGGCACTCTGTCTGTAGGCCTAAAGCAATCGAGTAGAAAGCTCTATTCAAAATGCTTAATAGCTACTTACAGTGTTCGAGTCTTCTATTGTTTAAAGCTAAAGCTTGAGATTATTTGCTAAAAGGTAAGCCTCAGGCAAAAAGCTCAGTTAACAAACTGCTACATACATAGATTTGATATCCAAGCAAAAACTCAGGGTACGTATCTCTGGTTGTAGTAAAACTTAAGTACTCACAAAATGGCAATTAAACAGTCGATAGTGGCAGATGTTTGTCTAAGGCAGCTGGGTCAACAGCACCTCTAGGTACAAAATCTATGATTGAAACTATCTTTATAGTGTTAGTTGGTTTCTTACTCCTGCTAGCATGTATTGACCTGTTTGTCGGTGTATCAAACGACGCCGTAAACTTCCTTAACTCGGCTGTTGGCTGTCGCATCGCTCCGCTACAGGTTGTATTAGTTGTAGCATCTTTAGGTGTTCTCATTGGAGCAACATTCTCATCAGGCATGATGGAAGTGGCCCGAAGCGGTATGTTCCGTCCTGAGATGTTCTCTTTTTACGACGTCATGCTGATCTTCTGCGCAGTTATGATGGCGGATGTGTTATTACTTAACACCTTTAACTCTTTAGGCCTTCCTACTTCTACTACCGTTTCTATTGTGTTCGAGCTCTTAGGCGCTGCAGTTATGGCATCTGCTTACAAGCTGTCACAGACCGGTATGTCATACACAGAAATCTTTGAGTTCATTAAGACTGAAAGAGCTGCAACCATTGTTTCAGCAATCTTGATTTCTGTTGTAGTAGCTTTCTTCTCCGGCGCAATTATTCAGTTTATTTTGCGTCTGCTATTCTCCTTTAGATTCCAGAACGCTTATAAGTACTTAGGCGGTGTGTTCTGCGGCTTCTCCGTAACCGCCATCGTTTACTTCTTAGTCATGAAGGGCGCAAAGGGCGCATCATTCATGAAGCCTGAGTACATTGAGTTCATTAATCAGCACACTTCAACTCTCCTGTGGACTCTGTTCCTTTCTCTAACTCTGTTAGGTCAGATTCTGGTGATGCTGAAGTTTAATGTCTTTAAGATCATTATTCTTGCTGGTACTTTCGCTCTGGCATTCTCCTTTGCAGGTAACGACTTAGTTAACTTCGTTGGTGTTCCATTAGCTGCTCTTGATGCATTCGTAGAGTGGACTTCCGCTGGTTACCCAGACATGAACACCATGATGATGAGCACTTTAAATGAGAATACTAAGGCTTCAACCTTATACTTAGGTTTAGCTGGCGTAATCATGGTGGTTACATTATGGACCTCCAAGAAGGCTCACCGCGTTATCCAGACCTCTATTAACCTTTCAAGCTCATCAAGTGGTGAGCATGAACAATTCGGTGCTTCTACTCCAGGCCGTATGGTTACCCGTTTTGGCTTAGGTGTAGCTCGTGCAATCAAGCAGTTCTTACCAAATTTCCTGCTTGCCTTCATTGGCCGTCGCTATGTAAAGGCTCCAGTAGTTAAGGGTGAAATTCAGCTGCCTTTTGACTATGTACGTGCATCTGTAAACCTCGTATTAGCATCCATTTTGATTGCATCAGCAACTTCTTTAAAGCTGCCTTTATCTACCACTTATGTAACATTCATGGTGGCAATGGGTACTTCATTTGCTGATGGTGCATGGAGCCGTGAGTCTGCTGTTTACCGTATCTCCGGTGTTATCACCGTTATTGCAGGCTGGTTCTTAACTGCAATGACTGCTTTCACAGCAGCTGCTTTAGTAACATTAGCCTTCTTCTCATTCGGCTTTACCGCCATCTTCCTTTTGATGTTCGTAGTTCTCGTGGTTATTATTCGTAGTAACTTCGTTAAGGCTAAGACCTCTGAGGCATTCAACAGCGTTATTGAGGCTAAGGAAGATAACGAGAAGGTTCTGGCTTCTATTTCACACGCCGTTCCAGCTTACTTTGATGCTCAGCTCGATGTTGTTGACCGTGCACTGGAAAACTTCTTTGCTGACAACGAGTTTAAGCTCCGTCGTGACTTCAACAAGGCATCTAACATTGAGTACGATATCTCCAAGGTTAGATCCGAGTACTACACCTTAGCTACCACAGCACGCTCTGAAAAGGATAAGGTAACCTCAGAAGCTAAGCACTTCTTCTACCTAACCTTCTCTAACATGCGTGAGGCATCTAAGGCTATTCGTTACATGGTTAAGAGAGCTATCACCCACGTAGCTAACCGTCACACCATCTTCCAGGGTGAGATGCAGTCAAGTCTTTTAGAGATCGTAAACCGTCTGCATACCATCTCAGCTGACCTACATAAGATGGCTGCCAACCCAACAGCTGAAAATGTTGAGGCAATGGTTAAGCACGCTAAGAAGCTCAACCGTGATATCGACCGTTCACAGGTTAACTTAGTAAACATCATCGGCCGTGAGCACGTATCCATGCACTCAGCTGAGATGTACTTAGGCTTCTTACAAGGTATCCGTGATCTTGCTAACCGCTATGTTGCTGTGGCTATGCAAGAACGCGCTTTATCCCAGATTGTTAACGGCAAAACCATTGACCGTGCTTTAAACAACTCTGAGATGCGTTCACATGTATTTGGCTCAACCACTCGCACTGGCTCAGAGGCAATGGTTATCTCTTCAGTTGAAGAGGACGATGCTGCAGAGGCTGCTAAGCTTCAGGTCAGTTCCGATGGCGCAGCCGCTGCTGATGCCGTAGCTCAGGCTGCCGCAAAAGCTGCCGAGGCTACAGTGCCAGCTGATCATGCCGATTACCACGCTGATGAGGCCGAGGAAAAGGCTGAGCAAGCTGAGGCAAGAGCAGCAGATCAGAAGACTGACTCTGTAAGCGACAAGCCTCAGGCCTAATCTATAAAACAGATATTTTTGCCTAAGTTATATTAGTCTCACATGCTAAGGCCCGAAGCAATGCTACAGGCCTAACAACTAAGGCAAATCGATGATTAAAAAGGGAAGAGTCCTTATGGATTCTTCCCTTTTTGCGTTTTAGATCGATACAAACTAATCAATTTACAAAAGCTGCCATCACCCACAATCATTCAAACGTAATAGACCCTTACCAGAGCGTCATACAGCGATCTTTTAGAAAATACAGTTGAAAGTACATAACAACCAGTAAATGCGCTCTATGCGCAATACATGGCCTTTTTTGACGGGTTAAAGAACAAGGCTTATTGAGTTAGCGAGGAATGCACGATCTTTAAGATGAGGAAGGTGTATAACCTACTATCATTGAACAAGAAGTAAAAGTGAATAGAAAAGGCAAAGCAAACGCCTATGCAGAAGATCTTTGATGGGGTTTTATGTGCAAAATTGCTTGGATTTAAGCAAAGGCAGGATTTAACAGAGTAGAAATTAAAAAGCCCCTAGCAATGTGGATCGCCAGGGGCTTTATGAAAGCAAAATGCTATCTAGGGATAGGTAAAGAGATTACCTTATTAGCCTAAGAGGCTTAAACCAAGCTGAGGGCGGGTGTTAGCCTGCATCAGCATGGAGGCAGCAGCCTGCTGAATGATGGACTGCTGGGAAAGGTTTGCAGACTCTTCAGCAAAGTCAGCATCACGAATACGTGAGCGTGCATCAGCTTCGTTAGCAGCAACGTTAGACTGGTTGCGGATGGAGCTCTCAAGTCTGTTCTGGATCGCGCCCAAATCGGCACGCTGAGAATCAACGTAACCAATCATCTGATCCATCATATTAATGATGTTTGCTGCCATGCCAACAGTTGAGAAGTTAACGTTGATAAAATCGCCGTTTTGCGCATCCTTGACGAATGCTTTAGTATCACTTGCTGCGCCATCAAACTGTCCAGCGTCAACGCCGCCTGCCACAGCTGCGGCAGAGAACTGCAGGTTTACAAGGCCGAAACTGATGGTATCGCCCTTATTTGAGCCAACTTGTAAAGTAATGCTCATAGCATCGCCTTTATTGCCGGCACCTGCACCACCAGCACCTTGAACGAATGGGTCAATGGAGTTAGTCTGCTTACCGTTTAGGATAGTCTTGCCAGCGAAGGTAGTCTGCTTAGCAATACGAGTGATCTCAGTAGCTAAAGAAGAGGCTTCCTTAGAGAGAGCTTTACGATCATCTAAGGTATTAGTGCCGTTATTAGCCTGAACTGCTAAGGTACGGATCTTCTGGAGCATGCCTGAGATCTCGTCCATGCCGGCTTCAACGGTCTGGGCAAGGGCGATGCCGTCGGAGGCGTTACGGTTGCCTTGGTTGAGGCCATTAATCTGGGATGTTAAACGATCTGCGATCTGAAGGCCTGCTGCGTCATCTTTAGCGCTATTGATACGAAGGCCTGATGATAAACGCTGGTAGGTAGTTGTTAAGGAGTTCTGAACATTACCTAAGTAGCGCTGACCCTGAAGAGCGCTGTAATTTGTATTAACATAGACTGCCATTTTAATACTCCGTTTTATAACTCATAGTGAGAAAAGTACATCTCCTTAACTCCGTTTGTTTGATTTCTCACTGAGTTATCAGAGTTCAGCTTTCGCTTCCATGTACTTAGATCGCGCTCTAGAAGATGGCGCTCCATTTGCTTTTTTGAACGAGGCTGAACTATCGTATTGGGACATACAGAACACTATCTAATGTTGGATAAGACTAGTAAGGTCGATGTAATTGCCTTGTATGGTAGTTATGTTTGAATTGAGCTAGGTTTATAGCGCTGTATCTATACGGGGGGATTGTTAGAACCATCTCTCCAATACTAGGTATCTATGATATGCCCTTATTTATGGGGGAAATACGTTTTCACAAAGTGTTATGTTAATTTTTTGTTGTATCTTGTTCTGAGGGGAAACATATTTCACTCAAGTGTAGATCTTACTTTACTGTTTTTGACGCGTAATGTTCTAACTGGCAATAACTCGTGATGTGTATGGTAAGAGATCGCAGATTATTTGGGTCGTTGGCATCTGAGTATAGAAAAACATTTAGTGCCTATTGCTTTACATAATGGTTTTCCTATAATAGAGCGCACGGAAAGATGGCAGAGAGGCTGAATGCACCGCACTCGAAATGCGGCAGACCCTTTGGGTCTCGGGGGTTCAAATCCCCCTCTTTCCGCCATTTCAATACCTCATTTCTATTGAGCAAACTCTTGCTCGTTTGTATTCCTTATATTCATAAATCAACAGTGCCCTTTCGCAATGCTTTTCATTAGATAAGCGTGTTGTATCTATGGGCCTAGCTAGTCTATGAGTTTTATCTTGGTGAAAAAACAAAGGCCCAAGCTTGGTATCTTGGGCCTTTGTAGAAAATAGGGTGCTAGTTTGTAGCTGCAGCTGTTGCGATTAATCTACAGCTTTCTCTTTGGTTGGCAGAATAAACTCATTGGCTTTTTTAGCTCTCTTGGAACCTTCTGCTGGCTCTGGAACATGAGTTTCTGCTGCAATTTCACGAGCTGCCTTTACAGTAGTGTTTGATTTAGGTGCAGCCTTTGTTGCAGTAGCTGTTTTATCTTTTGTTGCTGTAGTAGCCTTGGTCTTTGCGGCTGTAGCAGCCTTGGTCTTTGTAGCAGTGGTTGTTGGGGCTTTGCTCTTAGTTGCTGTTTTAGTCTCTAGAGCTTGAGCATCTTTAGCTGCAGTTTCTTTACTGCTTACAGTCTTTTTTGCTGCAGGCTTCTTTGGTGTAGCAGCGCTTGTGGTGCTTGCTTTAGCGCGAGGGCTTCTAGTAGTAGATCTGGTCTTTTGTACGGATACACTCTTGCTTACTGAGCTGCTTTCTTGAGCTGCATTCTCTTTTGTTTTGGCGCACTTGGTATTGCTTGAGCAGCTAATCTTTGCACTCTTACACTTGTCTACTGATGCTTTCTTGCTTGTAGCAAGCACGTTTACAAGCTCAGTCTCAGGCAGCATCAGCTGCTCTTTATCTAAAGACTTACCAGCCTTTAAAGTCTTAGCAGCCTTTTCGAGTTTTTTGATCTCTTTTTTACGAGCCTTATGCTCTTTTTTGAGTTCTTTCTTTTGCTCTGCAATCAGTTTTGCTTGGACTTTCTTGTGCTTGTAAGGGCTGTAAGTCTTAGCAACATGATCAAGGCTATAAGAATGTGGACCGCTTACTAAAGAGCGTACGTCTGGGCAATCAGTCAATTGTGTAGGTACAGTGCTAGTATCTACTTGAGGTGTGGTAATCTTTAAAGCAGTATCAGTCAGATTGGCACTTGCTGATGCCTTGCTATCGGCGTCAGCACTTGGGTTTAGACAGGCAGTACGGATCGGTGCTTTCTGTCCAGGTGCTACGTTGTTAAATGAGTCGTCGTCCACTCGTGGGAGCATTGTGTCATCAATGGCACTCATGTCGTCAGTGGAGAAGTCATCCATAGCAGGAAAGTCGTCACCAGATACTCCGATGTCTGCAAAAGGATCGTTAACACTTGAGGTGTTGTCCTCGATGATCTTTGCAGTGCTATTAAACAGGTGCTGATCGATAGAGCTGCCTAATTGATTACGGATTTCTTCATCTAAAGGATCGGCTACGCTGTTGGAAATAGGATCAACGATGTCTTCATCGGAAGGAAGCTGAGTGGCTTGTTCATCTTCAATGCTCTGGAAGATGTCCTGAACGCCAAAGCTTTCATCATCGTCATTCACATTGCCTACGCAACCATCGTTGCTAGCAAAGTCTTGAATGTTCTGAATCTCATTCATCTCATAGAACTTTGAGTAAAGAGACTCCAAGATGTCTGCCGGAACGCAATAAAAGGCTGGTCTGTCATTGACAATAACAGCTATAGGCTCACTCTTAACAGCTTTAATAACTGTTTTAGGATTCTTCTTAAACTCAGCAACACTGATACTGAGATTAGCCAATATCTGTCTTATATGTGCCATAAACAAAGCTCCCTAAGAACTGCTTGTGCATGCACGTGCTTGTCTGAATTGATGCATGACCTAGCTTTGGCTGAGGCAGTTCTAACTCATAGCGTGGTGTGACAGTCGATCCTTAGACCTGAATGAATATGTAAGGCTCTAATCCGCTAAACAATCCATACATAATCAATATTTGATTGTGACAGATGCAACAAGATTTGCAATAGCTTAAAGCTCCTCTTGGTAAAAAACATTAGAAGAGGGGCGTTAGTGCTATACAAAAGTAACTCACTGCACTGTTTATGAATCGAAACAGCTGAATGATTCAAACACGTATTTCTATAATACATGCATCCGAAGTAGCTTGTTTTACCTTTCAGTGAATAATTTAGCACAGTGGATGAGGTACATCACAAAAGCTGCAAACTCAAACTTGCTTTTGCATCTTTATGAGTCTTTTTATAAAGGCAATCAGTACGTTTTGAGGTTGTCGTGGGGCTAGTTGCAAGATGTTTACGCGATGTTTGCGCATCGTTTATACGATGACTGCACTGCTTGTGGTGCTTTTGCAGGGAGGTTTGATGCTATAGCATGCGCCGGGGAAACGCAGCACTATAGCATCGGGGATTTTTGCTGTTTAGGCTTACAAGGAAGTGACGTGCTGTATGGCAGTTAAATGCCTTTTGCATGTCGGCTGCTTGTTCTTTTTGCAAGTCGAATGCTTGTTCTTTTGGCAAGTCAGCTGTTTGTTCTTGTGGCCAAATTATTCTTCAAATTTGAAAAGCTCGGTAGATAAGTAACGCTCACCAGTGTCTGGCAGAACAACCACGATGGTCTTGCCAGCGTACTCATCTTGCTTAGAGAGCTCTAAAGCTGCATACATAGCAGCACCAGAGGTGATACCAACTAAGATGCCCTCTTGAGAGGCTAAAGCGCGTGAGGTTGAGAATGCCTGCTCAGTAGTGACGGTAACGACCTGATCTACTACAGAGGCGTCATAGTTTTGAGGTACGAAGCCAGCACCGATGCCCTGAAGTTTGTGTGGGCCTGGCTTACCGCCGCTAAGTACAGGTGAATCTTGAGGCTCAACAGCGACCACCTTAACGCCTGGTAATTTCTCTTTTAAGACACGACCAGTGCCAGTTACGGTACCGCCGGTGCCAACACCAGCTACAAAGACATCCACCTTATTGTCAGTATCAGAAAGGATTTCTAAAGCGGTAGTGGCAGAGTGAGCACTTGGGTTAGCGCTGTTATTAAACTGCTGCAAGATTACAGCACCCTCAGTGCTGTCGCGCAGCTGCTCTGCTTTGGCAATTGCGCCCTTCATGCCCTCAGAGGCAGGTGTAAGTACTAATTGAGCACCACGTGCCTGCAGGAGTCGACGACGCTCTAAGCTCATGGACTCAGGCATGGTGAGAATGAGTTTGTAGCCCTTGACTGCAGCTACTAAGGCAAGGCCAACACCGGTGTTGCCGGAGGTAGGCTCGATGATGACTGAGCCTGGCTTTAACAGACCTTGTTTTTCAGCATCTTCGATCATAAACAGAGCGGCACGGTCTTTAACGCTGCCACCTGGATTGAAGTACTCAAGTTTAGCAAGAACAGTTGCCTTGGACTCAGAAGTGAGCTTGTTAATGCGAACAAGTGGAGTAGAACCAATTAAAGCGGTTACGCTAGGTGCAATCTTAGACATAAAAAACCTCATAAGCCTTACGGCGGTTAGTTGCTCGAGCCTTTCACAACGCCGCTATTAGTTCAAACTCTTTGCCTAAAGCAATCAAGCTAAGAGCGGGGCTGTGTTTGCCTTTTAGCGCGAGGCGCTAAAGCATTGATGTAAGGCAGAAAACACTGACAGTCATTCATAGTTGATTAAAAAGCTTGATGTACACATGTACACCTGATGTGCTTTTTAACATACCATCACTTTTTGCTCATGTGCAGTAAAAAATTGGTTTCTATGAGATAAATATGCAAGTGTGACACTTTTGCATGTTTAAAAAGACTGTATCTATCGGCTTTATTAAGTGCTTTGCACTTTTGTTTTGCGTTGCACCTAAATGACGATCCTAAATAGGGCATAATGATCATCCATAGCCTGTGCAAAGTATGACTATTAGTTAACCTAAGCTTGTCTTCAGCTGATTAATACTGTTTTTAGATTGAGCTTGAGTGAATTTTATGCGCCGACTCAGCGCACTCTAAGTCATGCCTTAAGTTGCATGTACATCTATGCACGGTCTATTATGGCTAAAGCACATAGCATCGCGTTTATGTGGTTGCTTGAGCCTATACGATGGGCGCTATGAGTTTATAGTGTGGTAGCAGCAATTTTGTTGTTTTGAACAAGAGGATTTGGTTATGGACTACTCTGAGCAGTTAAATGAAGTTATTGCAGCGCTCTCTGCTGAAAAGTCACTGCGTGGTCTGTTCCAACAACACCTTGCAGGTAATCCTCTACCTTCTGCTCGCTCTATAAATGAGATTGTAAAACTTTCACGCGCCATTATCTTTCCAGGCTATTTTGGCTCTTCTAAGATCAATCGCCATACAGTTAGCTATCACATTGGTGTGCAGGTTGAGCAGCTCTTTGGTCTGCTCACAGATCAGATCTGTGCTGCCTTGTGCTTCCAAAGTGCTGATAATGAGCAACATGCCAGAGCCACAGCCTCTTTTAACAAAGATCCACTTGAGTCAATCAAGAATGCCATGTTTGTTAAAGGAGCTCGTGCTAACTTTTCAATTGAAGATCACAGTGCAGAAATTAATGCCAATGCTCCAGTAACTTCATGCGGTGAGTACAGCTCTTGCGCTATGACCACTGCTAAAAAGGATGCTGATAAGCAAGGTGGAGTAGGGAACGTAAGTTCTATTAGCTTTGGCGATGATGTTCATGACTTGGAGCATGAGCAGGGTATTCAGAGCCTCAAGTTCAATGAAGAGGTCAAAGAGTATGCTCGCTCTCTAGCTGCACAGTACATTTCTAATTTAGAGCTGATCCGCACTAAACTTGCTATGGATGTTAAGGCAGCATTCGATGCTGATCCAGCAGCTACTTCATTTGGTGAGGTAATTTGCTGTTATCCAGGTGTCAGAGCGATCTTCAACCACCGTATTGCCCATACCCTCTTAAACTTAGGTGTGCCGCTGATGCCTCGTGCTATTAGTGAGCTAGCCCATTCGGAGACCGGTATTGATATTCACCCAGGTGCTCGTATTGGCGATAGCTTCTCCATCGACCATGGTACTGGTGTAGTAATTGGCGAGACCTGCATTATTGGTAAGAATGTAAAGCTCTTCCAAGGTGTAACTTTAGGCGCTAAGACTATTCCTGTGGATAGCCGTGGTGTGCCGCTTAATATTCCACGTCACCCAATCTTAGAAGATGATGTAGTGGTCTATTCAAATGCCACGATTTTAGGTCGTATTACTATTGGTCGCGGTGCTGTGATTGGCGGTAACGTATGGGTCACCGAAGATGTCAGAGCAGGTGGCAAGGTAGTACAGCAACGAGCTGATCGCTAAAAGAACAAGTCTTGAGTACAAATTAAAAGCCCCTAATTTTAACAAGGGTCTTTTCATGTGCCATTAGAGATGGCGCTTAGTTGAAGTGCTGTGATCTTTTATGCTTGATGCTTACCAACAGCGCAGCTGCCTTCAACATAGTCTGCTCCTTGTGCACCCTCATACTCAGGGTGGCGCTGTAACCACTTTACTGCATAAGAGCAGGTAGCAACGCATTTGAGGTTTTGCTCACGAGCATAGTCATAAGCAGCCTGTACGAGCTTGCTTGCTAAGCCTTGTCCAGCTAAAGCCTCAGGAACTAAAGTCTTGCGGATATCTAATCCGCCATCGTAAATCTCATAGGTTACAAATGCTCGAGTGTTATCAATTACGAGCTCAAAAGTGCAGTCTTCCTTAATGTGCTTGATTTCCATCGCCATAGTCTCCTGACTAAAAGTGTGTTGCGCTACTGCCCTTGTATTTAGCAAATATTGCTAAATTAGCCATAAGTTATCCTAAGCTTATGGAGCTCTAAATATATTTGCACTGCAGCATACAGTCAAGCTTTTGCAAAATGGCCATTAGCTAAGATCTCAAGTCCTATCCATTAGCTAAGATCTCAGGGCCTATCCATTAGCTCTTAATTTCTTTAAAAATCCTGTAGATACGCCCGTTATCGCTAGCTCATAAAAATACGATGTGCTTTTTAGCCGCCCACTTTAGTAAAGTAGTTGAGCAACATATTCACAAAGCCAATGCCCAAATAAAAGGTAACAGCATGCAAATACTATAGCGCTGCTCAAACGATGGTTAACGCATCAGCAGTAACCATAGGCTTTGTACTCACTATTGACGATTGCAATCAAGGAAAGGGTGTGGGCTCAAACTCGGCAAGTTAGGCGTAGATGCACAGTGGATTGAAGATAGGAAAAACAGGTAGATGATAAGCTGCTGCGCCTAGCCAAGAATGGGAAGTAAATCCATATGCTAGGCGCGATGTAGGGTACTTTGACTCTTTTATAGGCGGTGGCGACCTTGAGTACGGCTTTCGCGACCGGATACGATGTTTTCGTTGATGAAGTTGGACTGGCTATCAACAGTAAAGCCGCCGCCTTCATTACGGAAAGTACCAGTGTTAATCATGAGAGCACGCTGTCCGGTATGCACATTAGCGCTCTTTTTAACTGCAAAAGAACCTTCATTTAGGATACGAGCATTGCCTGTAAAGATAGCCTTGCCGCTCATATCCATGGTGTGATTATTGATGATCTGAGCAGAGTTCTTAAGCTGCATTTCAGAGCTTTGGTGCTGACGGAATGCTGCAGCATTTTCAAAAATAGAGTTTTGCTCAAAGAAGAGCTTGCCATCTGGCGCAAACATACGGCGGTTGAGTAATTTTGCATAACCTGAGAGGGCTAATGCAGAGTTCTTGTCTAAATCAATTTTGCCGATGTTTGTGAGCTTTGATTTGTCCTTGAAAGCTAGCATGGAGCCATTCTCTAGCTTGATAGTGCCGGCATTTTCAAAGAAGCCGTTGTTTTGGAAAGCTATATTAGACTGGTTCATGGTAATAAGACCGCTATTGCGCATCTTAGTATCGCCTGCCATAGAGATATAGGCACCTGGCTCAATAAAGAAACGGCCAATGTTTCTAATCTGATTATCACCACGAGTGTTAATCACGGCACCGCCCATCATATTGATGAGTCCAGAGCATGTAAGAGCCGCCTTATCATCAATGTTTAAGGCAGTCTTTGGCATCATATTTAAATCGCCGCGTACCTCAAAGAAACCACCTGGAGCAACGGTAATAGAAGAGCCACTTTGCAGCACAATATTGCGACCAGCTTTAACAAAGAGCTTGCCTCTAACAGTTACAGGAGTATCAATGACATTACCGCCTTGTAGCTCAAAACATTGATTGTGGCGAATGTACATTGGCACTTGAGTGTCATGGCTAAGCTCAATGCAAGCCATATCCGACTTGTTCTTAAGCAGTCCGGCCTCATTAACAGGGGATTCAACATTAGCAGACTCACTTGGACTATTTAGAAAGTCTTGAGTGGCCTGAGAGTAGGCTTGATCAACTGCATCAGCGCCTAATGCGCTGTTAGCAGCATGATTTTTCTCAAGGGCATTGTTTGTACCTTGAGTTTGGCCATTGGCATTATTGTTCGACTGGAACTGTTGAGCAAAGGCAGCATTACGCTCAGCATAGGCCTCAGCAATGGTAGGCTCGTGGTTTTCAGGAGCACTAGCCTCATTTGTAGACAGAGTATTTGCTGATACTTGCTGGGTATTAGCGTCAGGAGATACCGAGCTATTGGCTGATACTTGCTTGGTGTAAGTTTCAGGAGATACCGAGCCATCGGCTGATAATTGCTTGGTGTTAGCGTAGTTATCAGATGGAGCTAAAAGGTTATTAGAGCTTGTATTACTTGCTAGTGAGCGAGACATAGAAGCTGCTTTTTCACTAGCAGCTTGTGCATTAGAGGCAAAAGCAGCTTGCAGTGCAGCTTTGGCATTTACCGAGCTTACACTCATCGCAGCATGGGCTGCAGCTCGATCAATGCTAGCAATGGCGTTATCCACTACATTACGTGGAGATGGAATGCCATTTGAGGACATAGCAATTGGAGCTAGGGTAACTGGATCCTGAATTGTACGGCGCATTGCAGGAACACCGTAGTTAACACCACTGTCCATCATTCGGTCTGCAGCGCTTGAGCTTTGATCCTCAATAGCTCGTGCATGGGATGGGCCCATGCTATGAGAGCCGTTAGAGGCATAAGTGTTGAGATCCGTGCTCTGCTCAGAGTTTTTGCCCATAAACTCGGCAAAAGCCTTAGCTTTAGCCTCAGCTTCAGCTCTGGCTGCAGCTTGTGCAGTAAGACGCTCATGGATAGCTGAAGGCTTAGCTGGTCTTAAAAGATCGTCGCCTGACTGATAGTGCTCACTTTCAATAGGCATTGTACTTGGATCAATGACGCTATATGCAGCTGAAGAGCCATTGCCAGACTGCATGCCAGTGATAGCAGCATTGCTAGGCTGCATACCATTTGCAGTATTTGCGTTGCCTGATTGTATGGCATTTGCAGTATTTGCATTGCTAGGCTGCATGGCGGCATTAGGATCTTGGGCAGCATTAATCTGCATGTTGGTAGCTACGCTATTGCCACCATTTATTTGCATTGAGCCATAAGATAAACTCATGGATATGTTGGAGCTACCAGGCTTAATCTGAATGCCGCTAGCGCTGTTCTGTATGTTAATTGCGCTATTGGTAGCTTTAGACGGTACGCCTTGAATATGAATATTGCCCTGACCAAGGCTTAAGCTATTTTCTGCGGTAGTTGGGATGTTGTTGAGCTCATCAGTGTCGTGCATATAGCCATAAGCGCGATCTTGATTGTGCTCTTCTACACCTTGGGCATTGAAATGAGACTCTTGCAGGTCGCCATACTCTTGTGCACTATCAAATTGATTAGCCGCATTAGCACTTGAAACAACACAAACAGAAGCAAACAAGGCAGCTCCCATTAAAGATGGCAGCGCGATGTAATGTAGTGACTCTGTTAGTTTGTTAAAGCATACCTTGCTCATGAATACCCCGTATCTACCTTGTAGCTTTGCAGACTAACAATAATACCAAATAAGCACGGGTCTATCCTGTAGAAATGCCGCTATTTGTTTATCTTTAGCCACAACTTGTCTGTATGTGTATAAGGCTAAGGGGATCATGACTCAACAAAAGCAAGCTAAAACTCAATGAAAGAGGCTCAAAGAAAAAATGTTATAGACAGCAACATCAGTTCACTCTCAAATTAAGTTGCAATTAATGAATGAAAGCTGCAAGTGAAGGGAAGAAAGATTCAAAAAAGTGGGTCTTAAAATATGTCGATTTGCAAAGTTCTGCAAAATTTGCAGTGAAAAGAGGCCTTGTTACCCTAGTCTTACCGAGGAAGTCAAATCTAACAGTGCTTTACAAATGTGTAAATAATGAGAGTAGGAAAATAGCTGCAAAGCTAGTACTGGTGGGCTTTTGTCTAGCATACAAGTAGGTTAATCACTATAGGTAAAAGTTAGCTGTAGGTTCCAATTTTTGAAAAAAGTTAAAAATTTTTTAGTAAATTGTTGACCTACATCACAAATCCCATTATCATGTGCTCAACAAAACGAACAGAGCAAAGTGATCGTTTTTAAATTAACTCATAGTTAAACTCCTTTTCATAGACAATCCTCCTATTTCCAAAAAAGGCTAAGTGCGACACTTAGCCTTTTTTATTTGTCTAAAGCAAAAGATACCTGCCTTTAAAAAATCATTTCTTTGCATCCGCTGCAAAAATCTACATTCAATATACAGAGAGTAGACTCACATATCCACAACCGAAAGGTAGCTGGCAATAATTACGTCTTAGCAAATAAAGACCGCTGTAATACCATTGGGCCAAGTTTTAAAGGTTTGTTACCTGTGTCATGAGTAGCTTGCCGCTGAATCCTTTCTGGGGTTAGCGAGCAAGCAAACTCGATTTATGAGGTATCCCTAAATCTTTGGATACAACACGGATAACAAAACTTAATTAAAAGGTATAACGAGCATTACCTGTTAAGGTAAACTCATCTACATTGGAAGAGCCCTGATAGCCTAAACCAGCACCAATGGATAAGCGCTCAGATTGAGCACCAAAGCCAAAGTTTGGCAGGCCAAAAGGTAGTAAAAAAGAAAGACTCTAGAGAGAGGCCAAAATGTTTAACAATTAAGTTGGATGTTCGTTGCAGTCTCAAAAATAGAGCATTTACTGTCAACTTTAATAAGTTGATCCAAAATGTAAAGAATTAGCGTATAGAAGTAGTAGTAGAGGGTGAAAGTTCAACTTTTTAGACCACTTATGCTACTCAATTGCTTTTTTGATGCGTGGCTAGATATTTTGTCAAAAGCTTTTTTGCTATGATTAGCTGATGATCTGTACTCAAAGCTTATCTTAAGTGCTCTGTATTAAAGACCAAGCTTTTAGATGGCAAAAGTGCGAGATCTTAGTAATGCAACGCAAGCTGTTTGGAGTTTTTATGACTGCTTTATCAGGCTATGCCTTAGTTGGCGATATCGGCGGCACCAATGCACGTTTAGCTATTTGTAACTTAGCAGACGGTAGCATATCTGATCCAATTATTTACTCTGCTTTAGAGAACGACTCTTTAGAATCAGTAATTCAAAAGTTTCGTCAGGATACTAAGGTAGATTTCACAGCTGCATGTATTGCGATTGCATGTCCTGTCAATCAGGACTATATCAAGATGACTAACAACCCATGGGCTTTTTCAAAGTCACAGCTCAAGGTTAATTTAGGTCTTGATACTCTGCTCGTGGTAAATGACTTCACTGCCATGTGTATGTCTGTTACCTGTCTTGATAAGAAGACTCTCGTCAAGATTGGTGGTGGCGAGCCTGATCTAAACGCTCCAATTGCAGTTTACGGAGCAGGTACTGGCCTTGGTGTTGCTCACCTTATTAAGCACAATGATCTGTGGATTCCACTCTCTGGTGAAGGTGGTCACGTTGATTTAGCCCCAGCCAACATGTCTGAGGACATGATCTTAATTACTCTGCGTGCACGTATTGGCCACGTATCAGCTGAGCGTGTACTCTCAGGCCCTGGTCTTTTGAACCTCTACGAAGCCATTGCAATGCGTAATGAGCGTTTACGTACTGGCTTAACTCCAGCTGACATTACCGCTTCAGCCTTAAGCGCTAATCCAGATCCAGACTGCCTGGAGGCTTTAAACACCTTCTGCCGTCTCATGGGTCGTTTTGGTGGCAACCTAGCTCTGACCTTAGGCACCTTTGGTGGTGTTTATGTAGCAGGTGGTGTAGTTCCTCGCTTTATCGACTTCTTCAAGAACTCCAAGTTCCGTGATGCCTTTGAAGATAAGGGCCGTTTCAAGGATTACTTATCTCGTATCCCAACTTATGTAATTACCGAGCCAAAGGCTGGTTTATTAGGCGCTGCAGCCACCTTACGTCAGGAGTTAGGTGCTGTTCTCTAATCGCGCAGCATAAGAGAGAAGAGCCAAGATCTAGCTCTCAGCACATTAAATTGATATGCTCAATAAAGAGCCAAGGTATTCCATCTGATGCCTTGGCTTTTTTGTTTTTCAGGCAATGCATTTGATCCTATGAGTTAGCAGCGTTTAGACTCTATGCGCTTGCTAGGCAATATGTTTTAGCTAATGAGTTTGTAATGATTGATGGTGTTGATTTAGAAACGAGTTTCTCGCACAACTTGTCTTTCAAACATAACAGCCAACACAGCTATTACGAGGGTACAGATTGCTATTGGTGATCTTTTGGTAAGGCTTGAAGCTATGCAACGGCAAAGCTTATCTTATTGATGGCAAGGCAGTGGCCGTCAGTGGCAAAGATGGTGATCTCATGAAATATGGTGATCTCAAAAAATTTGGCGAATTAGCTGTGCAATCATTAGGCATTTTTTAGGTGCTGATTGTAAGTTATGGCTTGCCCATAAATGGCTTATATATCAAAAACTTTAAAGTAGATACGGCTTTTGATGCCAAGTTATGCTTAGTTTTCTTGTTGAAATCTTAGCTTTGGCCTAATTGTGCACTAATCTTGCTCATGTAAGATACTGGTATGGTCATAAGTTTGCGCTTGTTGTTGATATGCCGTTTGATGCAATAAAGCCAAGTTTACTGATCCTATCTGGTTGCTGTGATGCGAAGCTAAGTAGATAGGCCTAGGCTTATCATGCTCTTTTGACTCTAGTTTGGCATGCAGTATGTGTTAGCTATCGGCTCTGAGTAGATAACGTTAATGCTCATGGCTCTTTATAGATAAGAAGTCTAATAGCATGGGATTGGTTAATTCTTTTGTCATGCTTAAAGAGGCTAAAAGCTAGTTAATGCCTAGCATTGATGAGTTTTTAGGTGTCAAATCGACAGATCTTTTCACTATTGAGCTAAAGATGAGACTTTCATTGGCGATATAATATTAGAGAAATCCGATTCTTAGGAGAATTACTAATGAGCAATATTACTGGTCTCAGCGATAACTTCGGTTTTGAGTTCATGGCCGTTGCTATGACTAAGCGTTCAACTGAGGCTCAGGGCAAGATCGCCATGAGCTTACTCGAGGACACTGCTCAGTCTGTTCAGCAGATTAATGCATCTGCACAGTCAAATGGCCGTGTAGGTTCAGTTATCAACACCAAGGCCTAATTAGCTTTTGTGCATAACTAACTAAATTAATAAAGCTGCACAACAAAACCGTTGTTGCTGTGTGCAGTCGACTGCACCAGGCGGCTTTCATGTATGATACAACCTTGTCTATAACCCACTGATGTGGCATGTAGGCAAGGTTGTTTTATTTTGGGTCGAACCAACAACATCAAGGGTACAATGTTGCTTACCGTCTTTAGATACTTCCATGATGCTTAGTCATCTTACGCGTGGTGGTAACAGGCAAGAGCGGTGTTTATCATGTGAAAGATAATCTTTGGGCAACTTATGGTGCCTGGTTTGATGTTGGGCTTTAGATAGGTCTAGGAAAACACAGATGGCAAGAAAACATGGTTTTGAGCTCGTTGCTCCTTTTGCCGCAGCAGGCGATCAAGTAACTGCAATTGATGCTCTGGTCAAAGGTTTAGAGCGTGGCGATAAAGCTCAGACTTTGCTTGGTGTAACTGGCTCAGGCAAGACCTTCACCATGGCTAATGTGATTGCTAGACTCAATCGCCCAACCATGATCCTGTCTCACAATAAGACCTTAGCGGCGCAGTTATATGGTGAGATGCGTGAGTTTTTCCCAAATAACGCGGTTGAATATTTTGTCTCTTACTACGACTACTATCAGCCTGAGGCTTACGTAGCTGCCACAGATACCTTTATTGAAAAGGATGCTAAGGTTAACGACCATATCGATCAGATGCGTTTGAGTGCTACCAAGGCTCTGATGGAGCGCCGCGATACCGTTGTGGTCTGCTCAGTATCTGCGATCTACGGCTTAGGCGAACCAGAGACATATCTTAAGATGATGCTGCACGTGTCCCGTGGCGAACAGATTAGCCAGCGTGACATCATTAACCGCCTTTCTGATCTGCAGTACACCCGTAACGATGTTGATTTTGCGCGTTCGACATTCCGCGTACGTGGCGATGTTATTGATATTTTTCCAGCTGAATCCGATGGCTATGCAGTACGTGTTGAGCTGTTTGATGATGAGATTGAGCGTATCTCACGCTTTGATCCTTTAACTGGCCAAATCGAATGCGATCTGCCACGTTTTACCGTCTTTCCAAAGTCTCACTATGTAACACCTCGTGACATCTTGCTCAATGCTATTGAGCAGATCAAAGTTGATCTTAAGATTAGACGTGATGAGTTTTTAAAAGAAGGTAAGCTTCTTGAAGAGCAGCGTATTCGTGAGCGCACTCAGTATGATATTGAGATGATCAATGAGGTAGGCTACTGCTCAGGCATTGAAAACTACTCACGCTATCTCACTGGCAAAAAGCCAGGTGAGGCACCACCATGTTTATTTGATTATCTGCCTGATGATGGTCTTTTGATTATTGATGAGTCACACGTAACCGTGCCGCAGATAGGTGCCATGTATAAAGGCGATCGCTCTCGTAAAGAGAATCTTATTAACTTTGGTTTCCGTCTGCCGTCTGCCTTTGATAACCGTCCTTTACGTTTTGAAGAGTTTGAAAAGCTTCAACCTCAAACTCTCTATGTATCAGCAACTCCAGCTGATTACGAAACTGATCTGTCTACTCAGGTGGTTGAGCAGCTTATTCGTCCAACGGGCCTTTTAGACCCAATTATCGAAGTTCGTCCTGTGGCTACTCAGGTTGATGATGTGATGTCTGAGATTAGACAACGCGCAGAGCGTAATGAGCGTACTTTAGTTACTACGCTTACTAAGAAGATGGCCGAAGAGCTCACCTCATATCTTGATGAGCATGGGCTGAGAGTACGCTATATGCACTCGGATATCGATGCTGTGGAGCGTATGGACATCATTCGTGACTTACGTTTAGGCGAGTTTGATGCGCTTATCGGTATTAACCTCTTAAGAGAAGGTTTAGATATCCCTGAGGTAAGCTTAGTTGCTGTCTTAGATGCAGATAAAGAAGGCTTCTTACGTTCAACTCGCTCTTTAATTCAGACTGTTGGTCGTGCCGCGCGTAATGTTGAGGGTAAGGCCATCTTCTATGCCGACAAGATCACCGACTCCATGCGTCAGACTATGGATGAAACTGCCCGACGTCGTGAGATCCAAGATAAATACAATAAAGATCATGGTATTGAGCCAAAGCAGATTAAAAAGAAGATCGTCGATGTTATGGAGGTGGCATTAGCTCACTCAGATGCCTTTAAGGTTCCATATGAAGAGCGTGCCATGCCAACTAAAACCCGTGCTCAATGGGAAAATGAGCGCGAGGTGGATACTCTGCAAGGCACTAAGCGCGGCTATCAGGGCGATAAAGCTGCAGCTAAGCTTAAAGATCAAAAGCCAATGGATACTGCAGCAGCTACAGCAAAGGCAGCATCAAAGATGTCCATTGAGGCCTTAGGCAAGTCTGTCACCGCTGATGAAGAAAAAGCCCGCGTCATGTCCTTGCTTATTGCCTTTGTGCAGCGTGAGCAGGGTATTAATATCTCACCTGCAGTAGCTTCAGCTTTACGTGAGCTTGGCAATATTTCGCTTGGCGATCTTATGAATAATCTTGCTTCCCATCGTCGCCTGCCAAGTGCCGATGCCTTAGTTAAGGAAGTTGAGCGTATCCAAAAAGAGATGCTCGAACTCGTCCACGAGCTCAAGTTTGAAGAGGCAGCCGTTTTGCGCGATCGCATGAAGGCAATCGACCACATCCTCCTCTTACTGCCTGGCCGCGACTAAAAAGATCAAAGCAAAGCCCAAGCAAAACCACAGCTTGGCCAAAGCAGGGCCCTAGCAAGGCCAATACAAGGAAAAATGTTGAGGCTCAATAGCAATGGCGATCTAGTGGGCTAGGCTAGGTAGGATCAGATGGGGCTTGTGAGGGGAACAGATGAAGTTTAGCAAGGCTGCGCTGCTGCCTTGCTAAAAAGTAGAGAGTGGGGCAGAACTTGCGCTTATGCTTTTTCGTGACGGTGGAAGAGGGTGTAGATTTCAACAATAGTTTCGATGAACTTGTCGAACACTACATCAAAGTCATCTTCATCATAGTCTGACTCAGGATCAAGCTCTCCAACCATGGCTACCATCTCAAGATCTTCTTTTAAGATGCCATTGTTTTCAACGTAGTCAGCTTCCACAATCGAACCAACGGTTGGCTGGTTTTCACAACACATGCCTAAGTTAAAGCCGTAGGCGATCTCAGTTAAGCAGGTAATGCGGCGCTTTTGGCTTTCTTCTTTTTTAGAAGGCACAAATAATCTGAGCTTATTGTTCTTAAGCTCGCGCTCAAGCTCAATCATCATGGTGGTAAATAAAGCGATACCAGAGCCAGTTAAAGCAGTGCCGCCGTTTAAGATATCTACGGTGATCTTAAGGGCCTTTGAGTCTGATGAGCCACGACCACGTGCGATTAGGCCGAGTAAAAAGCCTTGAGTTACAGCCGGACTTTCTTCAAATGGTGCTGTCTTAAAACCAGGAACTACCTTTTGGTATAAGTCGTTGTTCTTTAATGAGTCCATTAAAACCTCGGCTGCTAGTGTTAGACGATACCCATCTGCAATTAATAAGATGAGAGTATCTTAAGATCTCATATGGCCACATTCATACTAAGAAATGCACAGGGCTTAAACAAACTTATGCAATCCTTAGCGCAAAAGAATGCCATGACCATTAGATTGTCATTAGAAAGGCAAGCTTAGCACATGCTATTGATCCTAGCAAAAGATACTCAATGCAGATAAGAAAGTTATCACCTCAAGATCGTAAGCACAGCAGTGACTAAGCACTCATCAATCTGCTAAAAGCAGTTTTCTATGTAGACCTAGGCAAGCAGTTTTTTTTACACGGTAGGCCAAAACTTAGTGTAGATGAGCACGTGTGTGCTTATAGCTATATGCTGCAGCTGGCCTGTAGATGGGCACTTTGGCGGGGATTGAGGTATTGTGCGAACTTTTTTATGAAAATAATTTAGCAAAAGTGTGAAGTTGATGCTTGCAATTTGTTAGAATAAGGCACTTTTGTTTCACCAAGAGAGCTCTTTAAAATGAATCCAATGCTGAATATCGCAGTTCGTGCCGCACGCGCTGCAGGTAACGTTATTGCTCGCAATATTGACAATGACAACTACAACATCGAGTCTAAGTTTACTGCTGACGACTTAGTAACTGATATTGACCGTGAGTGTGAGCGCACTATTGTTGACGTTCTGCGTAAGTCTTACCGTGACCACGCTATCATAGGCGAGGAGAGCGGTCTTATTGGCGATAAGGATTCAGAGTATGTGTGGATCATCGACCCAATCGATGGTACCACCAACTTCGTTAAGGGTATCCCACACTGCGCCGTTTCCATCGGTCTGCAGCACAAGGGCCGCACCATTGTTGGTGTAGTCTTCAATCCAATCACTAACGAGCTCTTTAGTGCAGCTCGTGGCGAGGGCGCTACTTACAATGGCCGTCGCATCCGTGTTAGCAAGCATCAGTCTTTAGAAGGTGCCGTAATCGGTACTGCTCTTCCTATGCGCTATCGTGAGCGTATGAGTGCTTACATGGAAGTATTCACCCGTCTTATCGACAATGTAGCTGATATCCGTCGTAGCGGCAGTGCTGCTTTAGATCTGTGCTACGTTGCTTGTGGCCGTTTTGATGGTTATTTAGAGCAGGGCTTAAAGCCATGGGACTTTACCGCTGGTGAGCTCATCTTACGTGAGTCTGGCGGTATCGTTACTGACTTTACTGGTGGTTTAGGTTTCACTACCTCTGGTAACTTAGTTGCTGGCAACCCACAGATCGTTCAGGCCTTAGTAACTAAGGTTTGCGATGGCCAAAACCTGCCTGGTATTCTGCGCTAATTAATACCGTATTTTTAGACAGTGTGCTAAGACAAAGCTTAGCAAGAGCATGAGGGTGCTAATAGAGCACGTCCCTCATCGCTACACACGCTCCTTGTGAGTCGAAACAAAAAGAGGCTACTGATGCTTACGCATCCGTAGCCCTTTGTTTTTCTACGACAGCACAAATTGCCAGAGTAGCACCTCTTTATGGGCTAACCAAGAAGCTATCTAACCAATCTCTTTTATGATCTCATCGATCAATCCTTTTACTGCTTGAGCGCTGTTTGCTGGTTTTTCGTGCTCAATGACTTCGTTATCGTAGTCAAGCAGAATGTATGAACCATTAGCAGCAAGGTAGAAGCTAACTATATGGCCTATGTATTTATCATCTACTTTGATCTTTAGATCATTCAAATACACATAGCCATCCGGGTTAACGTTTTCATTTGACACATATATTGAGCTATCTACATTAGGATCCATTTTGCCTAGCACCTGTGACTCAACGTCAAAGAGCTGTTTAGGTGTGTATTTGTCGGTTTTACCATCAATGGTGCCAGTGAATAAACGATCTGTATCGCTATACTGAGTATTCCAAGCCTCTAGAGCATTGTTAAGCTCAGCATAATCGTGTTTAACTTTATCTGTTATTTTTAACCAAACTAAGCCACTTCTTTTGACAAAGTTGCAGGCTTGATCGACAGCACCAAGTCTTTGAGTTCCTTTAGGCCTAAAAGGCTCACATTCAATATTGTATTGTTCGCAAAACCACTTAAAGCTAGGACTGAAAGAAAGATCTTCTTTGTTTGCGCCAATGCGGATAATCGAATCATTTTTTAGGCAAGCTATCTTTTTAGGAATGCCGTACTTCTTCAAACATTTTGTAGTTGCGAATAACCATGCCGAGTCGCTTAAAAACGGGCTAGCCCAGAAGAAAGTCTTGTGCGACCATGGGTAGACAAAAGCGTATACATAGATGAGATATTCGCATTCTTCATCAGCAAATTGAAATGGGGCCTCGGTTACGCTAACTTGCAGCACATCGCCCATTTCATAATTTATTGGCGGTTTAGCTTTTGCCCTCTTTTTAGCCTTAGCCTTAGCTGCTTCATCCTTTTCTTTTTGCTCTCGTGCCAAGTTTAGAAAATATCTAAGATCGCTGATGCATGTGATAAATGACTTATCTAGGCCAAATTTTTCTGGGTAGTAGTTAACTAATTCTGTTATCTCATCATAGTCGTATCCTGTGGCCTTATACGCACTAAGCATGAAGTCGCAATCACCTTGCAAAAGTTGTTCTTCAACAACTTCATATGGTGGAAAATCGCCGATATCTGAGCGTTTGATGACTTTTTCAACTTCTTCAAAAGGAATATTCAAGATCCATCCAATAACCTCAGATTCAACGCCTTTCTTGTGATACTTTAAGATCTCCTGTTTTGTCGCCTTGTCTACCATTTATTGCTCCTGATTAACCTTTGATGTTCTTATGCTATCACATGAGCTCAAAGTTCATATCATATGTGCAAAATACACGTACTTGGTCGATTTTAGGGAGTGGCTTATATAAGGCTTTTGCTATATGATTTTGACCATGGTTCTACATGATCCGGACATGTAGTTTTCTATTACGCAAGCCTCATAAGTTAACGGTA